>JAZKJI010000021.1:9609-39323 GCA_040384405.1 Bdellovibrionota bacterium | reverse complement strand
ATAAACATGTTCTGTGCGATTATCGACACTATAATCAACCGTAAATTCTTTTCCAATTAAATCTTTGATACGTAACTTCACGGATTCGCTGGCCATGTCGCCGTCAGTTGCGCTGATACCGGAATTAAAAAAGTATTTCAATTCGTAAATGCCTTGCGGAGTATGCATATACTTCGCAGTCGTAACACGGCTTACTGTTGATTCGTGCATCCCGATATCATTAGCGATGTCCCGTAAGACCATTGGTTTTAAATGAGCTGGTCCTTTTTCGAAGAACTCTCGTTGATGTTTCACGATACTTTCAGAAACTTTATAAATTGTTCGTTGGCGCTGATGGATAGACTTAATTAGCCATACCGCCGATTTTAACTTGTCTTGAATATAAGTTTGATCGGCTTTGTTGGTAGTTCCACCTTTAAGCATATTCTTATAAAAATTTGAAATTTTTAATCTTGGTAATCCGTCTTCGTTCAAAGAAACAACGAAATCATCGCCGACTTTATAAACGTAAACATCCGGAGTTACATAGTGAGTATCGTTTGGAACGTAAGCACGGCCTGGCTTTGGCTCCATGGAATAAATAATTTTACAGATATCAATTACTTCAGCGACATCTTTTCCAAGTGCTTTAGCAATACCTTCGTAATTTTTCTTTTCCAGATCTTTTAAGTGATTCTTAATTAGATTAACCAAATCATCAGTATCTTCTTCCAGGTGCTTAGCTTGAATAATCAGGCACTCTTGCAAATCACGGGCAGCAACACCGGGAGGATCAAATTCGTGAATTAAACTTAATGTGTCTTCGAGATCTTCGATTGGAAGTTGTTCTTCAGAAGCGATTTGCTCGAGTGGCACTTTCATATAGCCGTCATCATCGACATAACTAATTAAAGCGTCTGCAGCCAGTTGCTCGGCTTCAGAAAAGCCACCCATTTTTACTTGCCAGTAAAGATAATCGTGAAGTGTCTGAGATACAGAAATTATGTTTTCATAATTCATGATCTCGTCATTACCAACGCCGCTGTCGCGTGGTGGTTTAATCTGAGCTTCGAAATAGCTATCCCACTCGAACTCATCTTGTTTTTGTGGATCTTGAGACATCTCGGTTGAGGACTCGGTCTTTTCAACAGATTCAGCAGCTTCTTTAGTACGTTGAAGATCTTCTTCTTTTAAGTCCAGAGACTCTTCTAGGATTGGATTTTCTTCCAGCTCGGAATGAACGGCCGTTTCAAGTTCCATTCGTGACATCTGCAATAATTTAATCGCCTGCTGTAATTGAGGCGTGATGACTAAGTTTTGGCTTAAGTTCATCGTTTGCTTTAGAGCCACGTAGGTACCTTCCTAGAGTTCAGTTAAAGTTTAAAGTTCTCGCCCAAATAAAATTTTCGCGCAACGCTGGAATTAGCAATTTCATCAGCACTTCCGCTAACTTGGATTTGGCCGTCCTTCAATATATAAGCATAATCGCAAATGCCCAAAGTCTCACGCACGTTGTGATCTGTAATTAGAACTCCTATACCTTTGGCCTTGAGATCCCTGACGATATTTTGAATATCTGCAACCGCAATTGGATCGATTCCGGCAAAAGGTTCATCCAGTAGAATGAATTTAGGACTTCCGGCGAGGGCACGCGCAATTTCTACCCGCCGGCGTTCTCCGCCCGAAAGCGAAAATCCATTACTATCGCGGATATGATTAATTCGTAAATCGTTTAATAAAGTTTCTAATCGTTCAGATTTTTTTTCGCTGGTTAACCCATGGGCTTCTAAAGCGATCAAAATGTTCTCGGATACAGTTAATTTTCTGAAAATGCTTGGTTCTTGTGCAAGATAACTTAGTCCCACCCGGGCTCGCTGATACATCGGGAGACTTGTAATTGCGGTATCATCCAACAAGATGCGGCCGTGATCGGGTTTTACCAGTCCGACAACCATATAAAATGAAGTCGTTTTACCGGCACCATTAGGTCCTAATAAACCAACAACAGACCCTGAAGATACCTCGAACGATACTTCGTTAACAACCTTACGGGTTTTGTAGGCTTTAGAAATTTTTTCGATCTTAAGTTGATGAGTACTCAACAATTCCCCAAATTTATAAATTACCGGATAACTTCAAACTTACTTTTTATTGGGTACTTTTGGTTTAGTGTCTTTTGACTTTTCCACCATAACTTTTCGGCCGCCATCAACAAGTATGATTTCGTCTCCGCGAAGTTCGTCCTCTTTTTCCATGAGAACCGGGTTCCCCTTAAAAATGAGTTTCTGCTCCTTCACTCGGACTAGCAACTGCTGACTCGTCGCTTTTCGGTCTGTTTGCAGGGCTTTGACCCCTCCGCTAAATAGGATTTCCTCTAGGAAATTGCTGGAATACTTGAAGTTCGACTCTGGTGCTTCGATAGACATAAAATCATACTTCACTTTGGTATTTCCCTGGAAAAATACCTCTTTTTTACGCCCGCTTAACAGAGCCGAATTACTTTCAACTTCTACGTCTTTGCTATCTTTCATCCCTTTACGAGCCTTAACGTCCTTTAGGATATACATATTTGAAGTATCAACTTCCGCTCTTAAACCAATGCCCTTCATTAAAAAACCCTTACCTTGAATATCTTCAGGGCCTTGGACTTCGATGGGACTTTCTGTTTCTATCGAGCGGGTAGTCGCTTTGTAATAAACATCATTAGTTTTAAAAACGTATCCGTTAAAAGAATTAATAACGACATTTCCCTTAACAGAAATGTTTTTTGTTGGTTGATCAATATCCCCTTCATCCCCGGTTACGGTAAACTCTTTGGTCTCTTTATTGTAAAAATGCACAGTTACTTTTTGGAGTTTCCAGCTTCCGGTTTGGGCACCGCTGGTTAAGGCTTTATCAGCCAACAGCTCCCAATCTCGGGAGCCCTTCTGGCTTTCGACTAAGTGAACGCCTTCAAGAATTTGCTCGCTCTTTTTTGGAGCTTGTTCTTGAACTGCGACTTCTTTTTCTTCTTTATTAAGATATCTGGGAAAAATAACGACCACTTGCACGCAGACATAAATTAATAGGGCTGCGATCGCAAGATGCTTAAGGAGTCTCATTACCCATCTTCAGAACGGCGAAGTTCACTTTCCCCGCTCCGGCTTCAGTCAGCGTGAACATCACCTTACGAACGGTAGCAAAATCCATCCCTTTATCCGCCAGAATTGTAACGTGTTTCCAAGCTTTCGGATCGATCACTTCTTCTTCAGGATTTTTCGGTTGGCCGATAACATTATCGATTTTTGTTTTCAGTTTACTTTCAAATTCTTTTTGGGATTTTTGAAGCGCAATTAACAAACTGTCGTACAGAGGACGTAACATCCAGTCCTCTTGTCCCTTTGCTTCGTCATAAGTCATTACCGGAGTTTTATCGATAAAGATTTCTTTGTTAGTAATGATAACTACGATTGCGGGATTCAAAGGTTTAATCGTCTGTGCTTCAGGAAGAGTTACTTCATTCGGAAGAAAGATAACTTTTCCCGTTGTATTGTAACTTTGCAAAAGAAAGATAACCAGAACCGTAAACATATCCACCATTGCCGTTAAAGACAGTAGTGCCGTTACGGTGCGTTTACCACCGCGACGTTTTAAAATATTATGATAGCGAAAACGCTGGCCCGGTGTATGTATTGCCATTATGGGGGCGCTCCTGTTGCGAAGTTAATATTCGAAAATCCGGCAATCAATATTGTATCCATTGCTTTGATCATTGCTTCGTAAGGAATATCGTCAGCAACTGCCAAAGTAGAATCAGTTTTTTCCGGATAGATCTGTTTTATTCGTTGAAGCTGCGCACCCAAGCCACCGTCGTCATACGCATCTGCAATTTTTGGCAATGCAATAACTTGCTTACCAGCAGTTAAAACGTAGCCCGTCGTTTTTACTTCAACTTTCAAAACGTAGTCCGCATTTGGAGGAGGAGTTTGCGGAGTATCATCTGAGCGTTTTCCGTAAAACGAAGAACCCATTTGAATCATATTAATTTGCGTCCAAACCGCAGTAATCAGCAGAAACGTGATGAGAACACTCATCAAGTCGATAAAAGGAACTAAGTTTAATTCCTCGTTTACGCTTCTGCGGCCACCACCGCCGGTTGATATATGAGCCATTATTAGTCCTTAATTTTATCCCGGTTTGCAACTACCAGGTTCAAAAGTGACATACTTGTTTCTAAAATCTCATTCTCAGATTTTTGAATTTGATGCTGAAACCAGCCGTAAGAAACGATCGCAGTGATCGCAACTAATAGACCGAAAGCAGTACAATTCAAGGCATGCGAGATTCCAGCAGAAAGCAATTCAGCTTTTTTGCTATCATTCGCATCAGATACCGCGCGGAATGAACCGATCATACCTAGGATTGTTCCAAGTAGACCCGCTAACACGGCAACGTTACCGAATACGGCAAGAAATGGCGTCCAACCTTCTAGTTTTGGCATTTCACGTAATACCGCTGCATCCATTGCAACTTGAATTTCTTCATCAGGGCGTTTGTTCAACGCTTGAACTAAACCGGCTTTTACCGTGTTAGTTAAAGGCGCTGGGCGCGAATCACAAAAAGAAATCGCCTGTCTGATGTCGCCGGCTAAAACCATGCGGTAGATCTGATCAGTAAACTCTTTTTTATCTACAGTAAGAGAACGGATTTTGATAAATCGTTCTACAACCAAGATAATTGTAAGGATCGCGAAAATTAAAATTACGTTCATTACCCATCCGCCCTCTATATAGGCTCGTAATAGGGAAAATGACGTATCTGCGGTAGCTATCGGTGTCGTCGGGTTCATGTTAGGCTCTCCTCCTAATTAATTTTGTGACCGGAAATAAAATGGGTAAGATTGTACCGTTGCCGTCATACCTGCTGGCGGTTCAGGGAACTGCCAGGTAGCTAAACGTTGGCGAACACACTCTTCTACTTCTTTATTATGTAGCGTCGTATCTCTGACCGCCACATTACGTGCCTGACCTCTTTCAACGATATCCCAGCTCAAGACAACTTTACCTTCGAGAGCCTTACGTTGATTGCGATCAAGACGATTTAAAACTTTTGTATAACAACCTTCGATTTCGTTCTTGTGACTTCGAACTGCGCGGCGAACTGCTTCGCGATCGATAGTTCCAACGAAATCTTCTTCGGCGCCGCCGGAAATAACTGCTACTGATGATTTTTCACCAGTTCCAAAATCATTTCCATATCCGGCCATACCGCTCGAGCGACCTTTGGTTCCAACACCCGCAATTCCTTGCGTTGCTGTTCCTTTACCGCCTGCACCAGTATCTTTAAATCTTGAACCCAGATCATCGCCCGCACGGTTTTCATTAAATCCGCTCGAGCCAGAAGCTTTGTCCGCGTTACCCATTAATTCACCAGCACCAGAATATGCTTTATCAATTTCTTTTCTAACGCCTTCGTTTCCGAATGCGCTAAATAATCCGGTTTTGGTAACGTCTTTTGCACTCTGTGCATTTGCTCCGGCAGTTGCACCTAATTTCACCGCTCCACCTTGTTTAGTGGAAGTGAAAATCTTAGGTTTGTTTTTCGAATCAGGTTTCGGAGCAACTTCCGCGGCTCTTCCCGCAGACTGATTATTTTTTGCGGCCTCTGCAGGTTTACCTTTTCTAACAACTTCCTTAACTTCATCTTTAACTACCGCTTTTACCGGCGGAGGTGTTGGAACCGGAGGTTTTGGCTCTGGCGGAGTTGGAGGAATTTGTTCCGGAGGTGGAGGTGCCGGGCGCTTTGGTGGATTTTGGAAAACCACTTGTGCAACACGGGTTAATTCTTCTTCAGTTTTTTCTACTGGCACTGGTGCTAAGATGTTAACCAAGAAAGCAACTAATCCCACTAATACGATCGAGAAAACCAATCCAGAAACTTCACCAGCTGAAAGCATCAATGGTGGTATTAATGGAACGATGGCTGTGCCGGGAACATATCGCGCGATAATTTGTATTTTTGAGTTTCCACCCAGCTCGAGAAATCCGACTTCCCCTTGTTCAATGCGAACAAAGTTTCCACGTGCATCATTCTGTAAACGGTTTAAGCCTTTAACTTGATCAAGACCTAATTTCGTTGTCTCAGTTACTAGGGAAAAATCGGCTCCCGCTGGAATATAAATTCGGATGCCTTGTTTAATTTCAATTAATGTTCCGGTAATCAGCGCTGGCGGAAGATCTAAATCATTCGCTCGTAATATCGCACTAGCGCGATAATGTTGCGTAGATAAGATACGTTCTTGCCAAGCAACGATAACTTCCGCGACTGGTCCTTTAGTTACAGACAAGTAAGTTTTTAAATCTGTAACTGCACTTGGTGGCGCAAAAGTTTTACCTTTTGATTTCAATGCATGGGTACTACTTGAAACGACCGGGCTTCTAATAATAGGTTTCGCAACGCTAACCGGAGTTTCAGCAGTTATTGCCGGAGCTGACAGAGGAATATTAACTTTCGGTGCAGCAGGTTTCGGCTCAACTGGCTTTGCAACAGGCGCTGCAGGTTTAGCTGCCGGAGGCGCTGGCGCATCTTTTTTAGGCGCTGTCGGAGGAACTTCAACGACTGGTGCGACAGGTGGTGCAATGACCGGTGCTTCCGGTGATGCAACTTGCCCCATCGGGAAGTCTGACGCCGTCGGATTTACCTTCGGTTTTGGAACTCCGACGAAGAAAACCATTTTGTACGGACCAACTGTGATTTCATCACCAGAATCTAGACTTTCGTCTAGCACTGCTTGGCCGTTTTTAAAGGTTCCAGACGCGGATCCAAGATCGCAGAGATAGTATTTCTCTTCGCGAAATTCGACCATACAATGTATCGGCGAAACTTTTTCGTCATCCAATGCAACTTGAACATCGCCCTGTCGGCCGATGACAACTTGGTCTTGAAGGAACTGTTTTACCTCTACAAGCTGACTATTTTTAAATATCCGTAATATAACCGGAGATTTCAATTACCACCCCGAACTCGCTGTACATGCTCTGTTGTTGTTCTCATCTCGGGCAAAAAATTCTCTCTTAACTTTATCAATCGATTGTAGTTGAAATTTTTCTTTTGAAAAAGATAAAAGAGTTCTGGCTTACTTGTTGAACCTTCGACTAGTTCGTCTTCAAAATTCAAAATCGCTTTTCGTTCTTTAACTTTACTGGTTTTTTTAGTCGTGGCAGTGGTCGTAGTATTCATCGTCGGCATTCCAGATTCGGCCTGACTAATTTCATCAGACTGTGCTTTGGCCGTTCCGGAAAACAAAACAAAAACCAACGCGAGTAGGCTTAAGCTTAGGTATTTGTTTACTTTTTCCATATCTAACTCCTTTATTTTCCGGTTGCTGTCTTGGCTTTTTGTTCCAACTCGGCAACTTTTCTGCGCGACTCACCGGGAGGCCCGATGAACTGTAACTTACGAATCAACTCTAGACCTTCGTCATACTTACTCATGTGATCAATTAAAAGAATACTGTAGTTAAACAAAACTTCGCGCTCGCTGCCTTTTGATTTCATAAGATCGCGGTAAACATCGTTAGCTTTCGCGAAATTAGCCGTACCGGTTAATGCGATTGCATAATTGTTCATCGTTTTCCAATCACGAATGCCTCGTGACGTAGCAATTTCGTATGCGGTCACTGCTTTGTCATAGGCACGACGTGCAACGTATATTTGACCAAGATTTGCTGCCGCTAATGCGTGACTAGAATCAATTTCTAAAACTTTCTTGAAAGCTTTGATTGCGGCACGAGTTTCACCTTGAGCTAAGTAAACAACACCCATGTTATTTAGAACCACCGTCGAACGCTCATTGATGTTTTGAGCTTTATTTAAAAGAAATAATGCTGCTGTGAACTGGCTTGCGCGGTAGTAACTCATCGCAAGTGCATTCATTGCTTTAATATCTTTGGGATTTTTCAATAAAGCATCGGTCGCAGCTTTTCTGATGCGCTCGTCTTGTTGGGACTTTAATGCGCTATCCAATTCCGATTCGCTTTCTTCTACTGTTTTGGAAGTAGCAGCTATTACCGCTGATGGCGTAATCGGCTTTGCAACCGTCTTTGAAGGCGCGTTTTCTGCCGAAGGCAATTCTTCAGGCATTGCGTATTCAGCATCGTTAGAACTTGAGCCAGTATTATCCGTACTGGCACAACCCGCTAACACAGAAATTAATGCCAGGAAAATTAGTTTTTTCATTTTCTCATCCAGTCGATAAAGTTACCTTCGAAAGACAATTCATCCCCGCGATGGATGCTTGGATCGAATCGGCTTAGGTAACTGCGCGCTTTTTCATAGTCTTCGTTATAAATATCTAATTCGTTCGCGCGGGCTAATGCTAACTGATAAGCCTCGCGAGCTTTATTTTGGAATGGATCAGTAATTTTCTTTAAGCCTTCAGTGTACTGAACTTTTTGTTCCGGAGTTAAACCAGATGGCATCGCAGTTCTTTGGATAGCATCAACCATGTGTTGATTTGAATCACCCAATAAAGTTAAGGCCGCAACGATCTCTTCCGCAGAATCATACTTAATAACATCATTTAAGTTTTTATTAAGTTTTGATAACAATTGAATTTTTGTATCAACTGCCCGTTTCTGTTTATTAGGATCATTCGGAATTCTAACTGCTTGGTACTCTGCTAAAGTTGCACGAGCCTCACGAAGTTTAATCTTCGCCGGGAACTGAGCGGTTTCACTTTTAGCGTCAGCACTTACGCGGCGATGAGCTACCAATGTTTTTTCCCGCCACTCGTCAGCTTCTTTTACATTTCTTCTCTGCATAATTTCAGAGATACGATAATTTGCTTCTACTGTTTTTGCGGAACGCGGTGGGTTTCCTTCCAAGAATTCCTTGAAAGTATTTAAAGCCATCGTGTTCTGCTCGTTCTTGCGATAAAGCTGAGCCATCGAATATAAAGCATCCATGTTTTCGCTATGCTTTCTATTTTTCTTGATGAACTCGTTATAAGCCATGATCGCTTTTTTATCTTTACCAGTAGCTTCAAACATTACTGCCGAGTTAAAGATAAAATTTGTCGCCAATGGATCTTTCGGATTTTCTTCGGCGGCTTTTTTATACATTTCAGCTGATTGATCAAATAAACCAGCGTCTTGGTATAATTTCGCTAAGAAACGGCGAATCTTTGGTTTTTGCGACTCTGCTTGTGGTCCCGGAGTATTTAACAACTTATTGTAAACTGCGATCGCCGCTCCGTTGTTACCGGCGCGCTCATAGTTTACACCGGCATTGAACATTGCGGTCGTTGCTAGGTCAGACTTATTGTTTTGTACAGAGAAAATTTCAAACTGCTTAGCAGCTTCGGCATAGTTTTTCTGACCTTCAAGCTCCTGAGCTTTACGGAAACTTGCTTTTTCTAAAACGCCTTTAACTTCTTGGCCGGTTTTTGATTCTGCAAAACCAGGTATCGCCAATAGTTCAGCGCCCGTTTTTTCAAGTCCGATGTAATCTTTTCTTAAGTTGTAAATATCGAGCAATAAATTGGCAGAGTAATCCGCAAACTTTGTCTTTGGATATTTTTGGGTGATTTCTTTAAATACTTTTTCAGCTTCGTCGAACCGGTTGTGTTGATAATACAATCGACCAATTCTGAATTGGATTTCGGCACGCTTGTCACCATTAGGGAATTTTTCGATGTACCATGCACCGGCCGCGATAAATTTTTCGACTGCCGGTTCGAGCGGTAATGGATCAGTTCTGTTTCCAACCCGTTTTGCTAACTCGGCATCATCAGGTATGCCTTTTTCTGCCGCGTGCAGTAAGTTTTGGGCAGCTTTAGCATGGAATGGCGATTTCGGAGCGTTATCCACAACCCATTTGTAATTGTCAGATGCTTCGTCATATTTTTTTAAGTCGTATAACAACTCACCATAATAAAAGTGCATGTCGGCTGCCGTTGCTGCCGTCGAGAACTCTTGCATGTATAAATGATAACCTTCCAACGCTTGCCCTTGCGAGAACGCGGCACGCGAGTTTTGGGCTGTCTGATGCTGTTGTAATGTCCAGTTTCTTAAGGTTGTTTCGCGTAGCTTAAATGAGTTTGCGATTAACTCCTTATTTCCCTCGTTAGCTTTATGCCAAGCACCACTAGTTCCGTAGTCCTTAACCCATTTATATAAATTCTCTTTAAACTGTGGAGAGTTCTTAGAATAAAAATAGTTTTGAACGATTTGATATTGAAATTCGAATGCCTTTGGATTTGTCGGGTCCTGAGCGATAAGCATCGTGAACACATCATGGGCAGCATCACGATTACCTTTATCCGAATAATAGTAAGCTAATTTTTCTAAATGATCGCTGACATTTGCTTTGCCGGTGATTGATCTGAAATAGTCAGCTGCTTTATTTGGATCACCCTGGGCTGCATAGAATACAATAATGTCACGTAAGGCTTCGTTTTCCAAACGTCCACGGTTAACAACTTTTTTACCGCCGGCAGACTGCGTTCCCGTAGCACCAGATGATTTAATAATGTACTCAAGATACTTTAAAGCTTGGCTGAATTTTCCTAAACGATACAAACACCATGCGCCTTTATAAAGGGCAAAACTATTTAAGCGGTGGTTTTTAGCCTTAATAAGTGGCGCGTACTCTTTGTAGGCATCAGTCCATTTTTCATTTTCGAAATAATATTCTGCCAAGGCAAAATGTGCCTCTAATACGAATGGACTGGATGGATATTGCTTCGTCAAACGATCGTAGTACTCTGCACCCTTTGCGGTATTTCCAAGTTCGAAATGGTTAAATCCCAAAAAGAACAGAGCTTGGGCGATACGTTGATCTTTTGGAAAATCACGCTCAAACCATTCGTAAAGCTGAATCGATTTACGATTGTAATCCTTGGCCTCTTCCATATTGTAAACCGGTTTTTCTTTTGATTTTCCGGTTTCAAACGCTTTTAACTTAGCGTCGTATTCATCTTGTTTACGATTATCGATTAATGTGGATTTCTCTACGTATAACTCGGCCAAACGAAGCCATAGCTCGCCTCGGTTATTACTGTTTTTAAAACGCTGAGTTAACTTATAAAGTTCTTTAATTTGCTGATCTAAAATTCTTTCGTACTCTGCGGTTTCTCCACCAGATTCATTTTTTAAAAATGTTTTACTGCGTGGTGGTTTAACGGCATTCAGATCAACCGGGTTTCTTTGTTGAAACGAAAGGTTTCCAGCGGCGATTGCTGCATTGGCCTTTGCCGTTCCGACCTTTACACCGGCTCCGCGGCTTTCTTGTCTAACTTGGCCCAATAGATCCCCGACGGTTTTACGTTTAGTCGTAACCGTTGAAGTCTTCTTTGTCGTGACCCGTTTTTGTGCGAACGCGGGTCCCGAAATAATCATAACAAAAGCAAGAGCAAAATATTTATTCATGTGGTTACTCACAACTTTGTTGTCCTAGATAGTGATAGTTTCCGATTTCATCTAACCAATATTCCCCACGGAATGGATAGTATTCAAATCCGTTTTGAACGTAGAAAGATCGATCACGATTCTGATCCACGGTCGCTTCCGGTAAGTTCTTACCAGAGATTCTTTGGCGGGCAGTTTCCTTTTGACCGTTAATCATTTCATAACGGATAAATCCTGCTTGTTCCTGAAGGTCGCGCATTTCAATTTGCATATTCATCAATTGCGCTTTCATCATGTCGCCGATTGCAAGTTTAGTATTCCTTGCTCGATTTCCGATAATTTTAAGCCCGTATTGTCCAAGAGCAGTGGCACGGAAGGATGAACTTTCAATTCGATCTTTTTCGTCTTGTAACCGGCGAAGATAATTTAAGTTACGGCGGATTCCGCCTTCTTCCATAGCCTTTTTAACGATCATATAAGGTAAGCGAGTTTGATCTTTCTCGGATCCTTTTTTAATATTGTTAGCTTTCTCGATCTCTTGGTAATAAACCATTCCATCACTTTTCATTCGTAGAAAATCACTTACTTTCGTCAACACCGGATTATAAGTTTTTTCGTATAGACTTAAAACTTTATCCATTTCGTCGAACTTACAAATGTATAGATAAACAATTGCACGAAGCAGTAAAGACTCTGGCATATATGTATCTTCGTAATAAGCCGAGTGAAGTGATTGAAAATTACTTAAAGCCGATCGGAAACGTGCTGAACGCATCATCGCCCAAGACTGTTCAAAAATTGCATCGTGCCAAAAGTAATGGTCGCGAGGAATTCTGGAATAAGCTTCAACTGCCTCATCCCACTTTTGTTGTTGGTAAAGCGAACGTGCAATACCTAACTGAGCAGCAACTTTATTGGTGTCCGTCACAGAAGCACTCGACCGCGCAGCAACTAAACCCTCGAAAGTACGAATTGCCTGTTCGGTTCGGTTCAATTCCATGAACGACAAACCCTTATTGAAAAGCGCTTGGTTAAAGTAACTGCTTCCGACTCTTACTTTGTTGTAAGACTCGATTGCCTGTCCAAATTGACGAGAGTTTTGGCGGATCTCTCCAACGCGGAAGTTAACCATGTCACGACTGTTCGGAGGCATATCTTCAACGTTAACTTTTGAAATCGCATAATTCAGAAATGTATCGTCACCTAATCCGTCAGCAACAATAGACAATTGCTCGATTGCAAGTTTTGAATATCTCGGATGATTAGTTCTAATTGCATCAACGAATTGGAAGGCGGCAACCTGATTGAGTTTTAATTCGATCAACATTTGCCCCAATAAATATTTAATTTGCGCTTTTTCTGCAGCCAATTCCGGACGACGACCTAAATTGAATAGTAAGCTTGCCGCATTTTGAAACTGTCCAGCTTTAGCCATTCTGACCGCTTGGGAAAGTTGATTGCGAAGTTGATTATCAACGGTCTCTGTACGTGGAGCTGATTTTCTAACAACGGGACGTGCGGGTGCCTTGGCCTTTGCTTTTGGCGCTGGCTTAGCCGCAACTTTCTTTTTCGGAGTTCGCTTTGCAGATCTTGTCTGTGCGGGTTCTCGAGGGGCTGTTTCGTTTTGCGCGGATGCCATAGTTCCACTAAATGAAACTATTAGTCCTAGCAATAGATTGGAAAAAATATGTTTTCTCATCTGTACTTAGCCTCCGGAAAGAAGTAGCTCACGCCCACGGTCAGAAAGAGATTATTAAAAGAACTAGTTTCAGGAGCGCCTGCATTTCGGGAAATTGTTTTCGCATTATAGAAATTCCAGCTGAAATCCCAACGGAACCCAAACGCTTTGGTAAGTGCGAAAATCTGGCCGACGGCAAAGTGAACCGTGCCTTCGTTAGTTGTTAACGAATTCTGCTCTACTTCCGTTGTTCCGCCCCCGGCAGCAATATAAAGATCGAACGGAATAATGCGGTTATTAAACCAAGTCATTTTTCCGTACACAGGAACATATACTAAATCCAGTCCCATATAACTTTTCGTCATCGCGATACTTGCAGTAGTTACGTTATTATTAGTTTGAAGTTCTTTTGTGCTTTCACGCTCAGCATTAGTTAGTCCGAAATACTTTGCTTCAATGCCAATAGATTCGGTGAAGAAATAACCCAGATTTAAGTTAGCACCCATGCTATTAAAAAACGGATCGTTTGTGATTAATGCAAAGCCGCCACTTAATTGGAAGCGCTCGGTTTTAGGCATAAATTTCTTTTGAATAACTGATACTTCTGTAAATGGCGCGAGTTTTCCTAATCCTTGAAAGTCGATGTTTTCGCTGGAAGGCGCATCTTTTTTATTGTTTGAAGTTCTTACTTCCTGGCGCTTTGCCGGTTGGGCACGGTCAAGTTCGTTTTCCAAATCATTTAGTTCTACGATATCTGGATCTTCGATCTGCGCGTTTGCAGTGAAGCTGCCCATGACACCAGCCAAAATCAAAGTACCCACTAAGAAGCGGGAAACTGGAATTTGAAATCTGTTTTTAAGTTTCTTCATCCGTTGCCCCTTTAAAATAAATAACTCATGCCCACGTCAAGGACAGAGGTAAAATGAAGACGCTCTTCAAAGTCTTCGAATTCAGCTGAAGTACTTCCCGCACCCGGTGGATCTAAAATTGTCTTAGCTCCACCTTTAAATGGGATTGGTGCCTGGTGGATGTACAAACGTAAATCCACTCGTAGAGCTACATTTTTCGTAAAATAAAATTTTTCACCGATACCAATCGCGCTGGCCGGATATGCTTTGTTTGTATATTTTATTGTTCCAATTGCCGCTGATCCAAACATCTGCGTATTCACAACCGTATCTTTACCAAAACTCATTTTTCCGTAGAATGCTTTAATGTTGTAATCAAGAAGCAAACTGTACTCGGGAGCTGGAGCTTTTTCAAAATTCAATCTGTATTCACCCCGTAATTGATTTGCGTATGTTGAAAGTCCGCCCATATTTTTATTAAATGTAACTCCCCAAGCCGAAACTTCGGAAGTGTTGTAATAAATGTTAGCTCCCAATTTGCTGTCGCTGTAAATTGGTTCGGTCAAACTCCAACCGTAGTAACCACCTACATCCCACTTGCCAACCGTAACGATGTTACGGTTCTTAGTGCTGACCATCCGGTCAAAGATGGGAGTAACAGATTCGCGCGCTAACTCTTCTTCAGGAAGTTCTAAAACGTCCTCGGCGCGAGCAGCAAAAACGGTCAATAATAAACAGAACACGATTCCAAATCTCATGCTTTACCTGCCTCAGTCTGCGTGGTAGCCAATGGCCCATGTCGATAAATCAAATCACATACTTCGCGAACCGCCCCGTTACCGCCCGGATGACGGGTAGTATATTGGACAATTCTTTTTACTTCTTCCAGTGCTTCCGGAACGGTTGCGGAAAAACCCACAGCTTCCAAAAGCGGAATATCAAAAATATCATCACCGATATAAGCCATTTGTTTTGGTGATAAACCGGATTTTGTTTGAAGATCTTTAAATGCAGGTTCTTTGTTAATTGAACCTTCGTAAAAATGTTGAATACCTAGGTTCTTCACTCTCATGCGAATATCTTCGGCTTTAGAGGCAGTGATAATGGCAAGTTGGTAACCTGATTCAATAAGTCTGCGAATGCCAATGCCATCGCGAACAGAAAATTTTCTGCGCCACTCGCCTGATGAATCAAGCCAGATACAGGAATCCGTAAGGACCCCGTCCACGTCTAATATAAGTAACTTGATGGAACTCAAGCTGCGTAAATCTATTGCCACAGATTTATTCTGGAAAATTAATGGTTTGCAAGCAACCAAGCTCAAGACCTTCATCGAGAGAACACCGGTAATATTCTACAATCTCGACAAACGTCCCTCGATAAACCAAAGAATTATGTGACAGTGCCGACTCGCAAAGTTCGAAAGTTGTTACAATGACTGGGGAAAAATGCAAAAGGCCGATTTGTAAAAGATCACCTGAATAAAAAAAGCCCCTTAAAAAAGGGGCTTTCAACTTATTCTTGTTTATAAAATGTTAGTTAAAAATTAAAGATCCAGCGGTAGCGAAACTGATAATACGTAAATATTATTTTCGTATTTGCTGTAAGCCGTTCCAAACGGAATTATGGAAAATCCAGGACCAGAGCCTTCTGTATATTTTGCCATAATGTACTCTAAATTAATGGACACGAACGGAAGTAAAGTTGTTCCAACGCCAATTTTCGTTCCAGTTCCTTTAAGAGTGTTCGTTGAACCAGATGATTCCGCAGCCAATTCCTCGTTAAAATTGTATCCCACCCAACCGCGAACCAATATTGGAAAATCAAATCCAAAATCAATTCCGTAGGCTGTACGTTTTCCTTCGAAATCGCCGGCGCTAGAACCGGAATACGTTCCTGTATTTTGGGAAGCATCAAGTGCCAACCAAAACATAACTGGGAAAGTATAGCCTAAACGAAGACCATAACCTGGGCCGGTTGCTTCTCGATCGTCAGCTGTACCGGCGAGCGATGCCGATGTTTTCGCCTTTACATAACCAACATACGGTTCTAACAACATTCCTGCGTGACCAACACTGCTGAAACCGATTACCAAAGCTAAAGACAACATTAAATTTTTCATGTGAAACCTCCACGGCCCAATTATGTCCCTGCGAATGTTAGAGTCAACGGGTCAGCCGCTTACGCAGGTGCGCGTCCCTTATTGCCTCAAGTGTTTTCCACTAATCTTCAAATTTTTGTTGAAGTTGAAAAAGCGCGAATCTGTCCAACTCGGCTTCAATAGCCATTTTAGTTTCCTTGCGGCGATGTCCGGGTAGCCAAGTCCACTGCTGCAATAGAAGTTTTTTGTTCTGTCGATCAGTTTTCATATCCAGCAAAGCGACAACTTCGTCCCCTACTATCACCGGAAGCGCAAAGTATCCATACATGCGCTTTTCTTTCGGTACGTAGGCTTCGAAGCGATGTTCATAATTAAAAAACATCTTAAGTCGCTTGCGCTGAATAACGAGTGGATCAAATGGTGAAAGAATATGAACTAAATCTTCTTTGGAACTTTTGTGATCCTGACTACTAAAAGTTTCCCATTCATCGGGACTTAACCAAAAATCAGCCGCGATATTCTTCACGTTCACCTTTGTTAAAGACCCATTTTTTTCCTTAGCGGTTAATACTTTTGAAATTCCAGCCTTAGCTCTGGTATTGAGAAAAGTCGTCGAGGCTATAGACACTAACCCTTGCGATTTGAGAGAGCGTTCGAGTAAATATTGGTGCGTGACTTTTTCGCTGCTAGCCTTGGGTCTTTTCTTCCACTTGAAATGTCTCTGGGTTAGCTCGTATTTTTTTAACATTCCCAGACGCTCTGAAATCACAACTCTTCCGCCGTTAAACAAATACTGTAAAACCCTTTTCGAAGGTTTCTTACTTGCCCAGTCATGATCCTTTTCAACCAAAACTTCATCACCCATATCCCGAATTGAAACCGGCCCATGCTTTTTCACATAAGCTGTAACCCGCTTTATTTCTGCAGGTGTAACGGCATCGAACCATTTACTTGGTTTTTCTTCAAATCGCTCCATCGCGCCGATGTAGTGTGGAAAATATTTGGACGGAACATAGGCCAAAGCATGCGTCCAATATTCAAAAATTGATTTCTCATCGCGCTGTAATTTTTGAAGTAATTGGGGACGATAGGTGGGAATTCGAGACCACAATATGTGATGATGCGCCCGCTCGATCACATTTATGGTATCAATCTGAACGTAACCCAAATGATCAATTGCCTTGTATACTGCATCAGAACCGCTGCCGAAGGGTGTTCTCTCTAGCAATCGTTGAGAAAATAGCCAAAATCGCTTTGCTTCCAGCGCTGTCAAGGTAATGCCCATTGAAATAATCTAGCATTTGGTTAATATTTCCCGAACATTTATTTTTTCAGACTCAGGAGCACAAAAATGAAATTGGGTTTAGTAATTTTATTAGCAACTTTAGCTCTCCAAAATCCTGCACAAGCAAAAACTCTGGATTGTGTGGATTTTACCGCGTGGGTTTCTAAAGGTACCCCAAGTCAAAAACTGAAATCATTCGGAACCAATTACTGGAAATTTTTGATGGAAACCTACCCGGAGTGGGCAACCTACTCTGGATATCCAGGACAAAATGGAAAGTTAAGTGACTTATCAGCAGAAGGACTTGCTCAGCAAAAGTTAGCCATTCGTTGCCAACTAAAGGCAATTAAACAAATTCCGGCAGCCAAATTGACAGAAGATGATCAAGTTACGTTGGATTTAATTACCCGCGACTTGGAAAGAAGTGTGGAAGGTCAAAAATTTCCTTCGGAATATTTAGTACTTAATCACTTGAATGGCCTACACATCGATCTTCCCGATCTGGTTTTTGCCGCTCCAAACGCAACTAAAAAAGATTATAAAGATATTATTTCCCGATTAGGAAGTGTCCCTGCTCAAGCTGAACAGATTGAAAAGTTGATGCGAGAAGGATTAGCTAAAAATATTACTCCTGTAAAAATGTTCATGGAAAAAGTTCCGGCGCAATTTGATGCCATATTAACTCCAAAAATTGAAGACAGTCCTTTATACATGCCATTTAAGGAAATACCTCGTTCGGTAATAACTGCGACTAATGCCATTGGTATGTCAGAAGAAAAACAAGCCCTTCAAGCAGAAGCAAAAAATGTTCTGGAAACAAAAACTTATCCTGCGCTTAAAAAACTAAAACAGTTTATTGTTACCGAGTACATTCCCAAAGCCCGTCAAAATATTGCTTTTAGCGAAATGCCAGACGGAAAAGCTTGGTATGCCTATTCAGTCAAAACCCACACAACGACTGATTTAACGCCGGATCAACTTCATGAGTTGGGATTAAAAGAAGTCGAAAGAATCCAAAACGAAATGAACCAAATCAAGGATCACGTAAGTTTTAAAGGCGATCTAAAAGCTTTTAATAAGTACTTAATGACCGACGCAAAGTTTTATTACAAAACGCCAGAACAATTGATGACCGGTTACCGCGAAATTTCAAAACGAATCGACCCTGAACTTCCAAAGCTCTTTGGAAAACTTCCGCGCAATACCTACGGTGTGCGTGAAATGCCATCTTACAAAGCCGCGTCCGCACCTACTGCATATTATCAACCAGGCAGTTTAACGACTGGTCGCCCGGGTTATTTCGAAGCAAACACCTATGACCTAAAGGCTCGGCCAATTTGGGGAATGGAAGCATTGACTGCTCACGAGGCAGTACCTGGACATCACTTGCAAATTTCTTTGGGCCAAGAAGTTGAAGGACTCCCAGATTTCCGTAAGAACGCCAGTTACACAGCCTTCGTTGAAGGTTGGGGCCTTTACGCAGAAAGTTTAGGGGAAGAACTAGGATTATATAAAGATCCGTATTCAAAGTACGGACAATTAAGTTACGAAATGTGGCGTGCCGTACGTTTAGTAATTGATACGGGAATGCACTCGAAGGGCTGGTCACGGGAAAAAGCATTAAGATATTTTATGGATATGGTTCCAAAGACCGAACTCGAAGCAACCGTAGAGACTGACCGTTACATTACATGGCCGGGACAAGCGTTAGCTTACAAAGTTGGTGAAATTAAATTTAAAGAATTAAAAAACCGTGCACGTAACGAATTGGGCGAAAACTTTAATGTCAGAAGTTTCCATGACGAAATTCTTCGCCACGGTTCAATTCCAATGGATGTTTTAGAAAAACAGTTTGGTAAATGGCTTAAAAAACAAAAGGCATCAGCGAATCTTGGCCTTAAATAAATCCAAGAAGTTTAATACCCCGACTGGTTTTTTCGGTTGGGGGGATTCCCGGTCACAAACAAATAAAGTTTGAATTCGAAATTCTTCCATCAAGAACAAAGCTTTTTCAGCAAGTTCGGAAACTTCAATGGTTCGCGGAGAATGGGACATTAAATCCGATGCTTTCCCATCAAGCGGATTAGCATTTTTTTCTAAACGCCGGCGAATATCCCCATCCGTAATTACACCAATAATTTCTTCTTTTTCATTTAACACGGCAACCGTGCCTCGAACATCCCTGTGGGTCATTAGGGATACGACCTCTTTTAAAGAAGTGTCCATTTTAGCTAACGGTATGGATTGGCCTGCGTGCATAACATCACCAACCCTTAAAAGTTTTCGCCCCAAACTTCCGCCCGGGTGAAATTCGGCAAAGTGTTCAGACGAAAAACCTTTTCTTTGTAACAAGGCCATCGCCAAAGCATCACCCAAGGCCAATGAAACGGTGGTACTGGCAGTTGGAGCTAAGTTATGTGGACAAGCTTCTTTAGATACGTGGATGTCCAAAGCTACATTAGCAGCTTTCGCCAACGTACTTTCAAGTTTTCCAGTCATCGCAATCAAAGGAATATTTTTCCGGGCTACATATCTTAACAAAGGAATAAGTTCATCACTTTCGCCGCCGTAAGAAATTCCCACGACCACATCACTTTGAGTAATCAAACCAAGATCCCCATGGGAACTTTCGGAAGGATGAAGATACACTGCTGGTGTACCGGTCGAAGTTAAAGTACTGGCAAGTTTGCGCGCGATGAAACCGGATTTACCGATTCCAGTAAAAATAACTTTACCTTGGCATTTAAATAAAACTTCCAAAGCTTGAAGAAAATTTTCTCCAAGCCGTGATTTAACTTCTAAAATTGCTTGAGCTTCAATTTCTAGGACTTTTGAGGCTTGCTCGAGCAGTTGAGCTTTCGTCATTTCTCCACCCTTGGGATTTTACTTTTCCCTGGTTTTTATTTTGTTGAACCGTCTTCATCGATGATTTTATGAACTGGCTGAATAATGGGTGCGGCGCCAAAGGTTTGGATTTAAATTCCGGGTGGAATTGAACCGCAATAAACCATGGATGATCCGCTAACTCGACAATTTCCACCAGATCACGTGCTTTACAAATTCCAGATGCCCGCATTCCATTTTTTTCAAATAGATCTTTATATTTATTGTTAAACTCGTAACGGTGGCGATGACGTTCAGTAATGTGCGGAGACTTGTAAACTTGGAAAGCTTTAGTTCCCGCCCGAATATCGCAAGGGAATGAACCCAAGCGCATAGTTCCACCTTTTAAGGAGATATTCTTTTGTTCCTGCATGAAATCGATAACTAAATTACGAGTCGACTTACCTTCAACGAATTCGCGGCTGGTTGCATCTTTAATTCCGCAAACATTTCTCGCGAACTCAATCGCCGCTAACTGCATCCCGAAACAAATTCCAAAAAATGGAACTTGTTTTTCGCGAGCATATTTAATTGCGGCAATTTTGCCCTCTACTCCGCGGCTACCAAATCCCCCGGGAACTAAAATTCCATCCACATCCCGCAAAGCTGCCTCAACGTTACGGTCATGTATTTTTTCTGAATCTACGTAAACCACTTCAACTTTTGCTTGATTAGCTAAGCCGCCATGAACGATCGCTTCATTGAGAGATTTGTAGGATTCTTTTAAATCCACGTATTTTCCGACAACCGCGATACGAACGGATTTTTCCGGTCTGTTTAAAACTTTCACAATATTTTGCCAGCCTTTTAATGCTGGATTAGCGCTAACGGGAATGTTTAATTTTTTAAGAATTAATTCATCCAAGTGTTCTTTGTGAAGTGCCAATGGAACTTCATAAATTGTCGAAGCATCCATGGCCGAAATTACGTGTTCAGCATCGACCGAGCAAAATAAAGCGATTTTCTTTTTTAGTCCCGGATCAATGTGTTTTTCACTTCGACAGATCAGGAAGTCAGGCTGTAAGCCGATTTCGCGGAGCTCTTTGACCGAGTGCTGGGTCGGTTTACTTTTTAACTCACCAGCCGCTGCAATGTAAGGAAGGTAGGTAACATGCATTAATACGCTGTTATCTTTTCCTACTTCGTGGCGCAGCTGTCGTAATGCCTCTAGAAAAGGTTGGCTCTCGATATCCCCGACCGTTCCACCGATTTCGATGATGATAATTTCAGAACCTTGAGCGGCTTCGAACACACGCGCCTTAATTTCATCCGTAATGTGCGGAATAACCTGAACTGTTCCACCCAGATAATCGCCGCGCCGTTCGCGCTGGATAACGGTATCGTAAATTTGACCGGTCGTTACCGAATTCATTCTTGTCATCACGCTGGAAGTAAATCTTTCGTAATGGCCTAAGTCCAAATCAGTTTCTGCACCGTCTTCAGTTACGTAAACCTCACCGTGCTGAAGTGGCGACATTGTTCCCGGATCCACGTTCAAATACGGATCAAACTTCATGATAGTTACTTTAATTCCCCGGGCTTCCAAAAGTGCTCCCAAACTGGCAGCAGCTAAACCTTTACCCACGGATGAAACTACCCCACCGGTAACAAAAATAAATTTTTGTTCTAATCTTTTGCGTGTGGATTTATTGGTGGAAATCTTCTTCACCGAATTTGTTTTCTTCATTTTCTCATCTCCTGGATAATTTTCTCTACTTTTATTAAATCTTCAGGGGTGTCCACACCCATTGTTGCATGGGTCGTTGGCACCACTCTGATTTTTGCACCCATGGCCAAGGCCCGAAGTTGCTCTAAACTTTCTGCCCGCTCTAAATGAGTTACCTTATGTGAACAGAAATCTTTTAAAAAACTTTTACGATAACCGTAAATTCCAACGTGCTTTAAAACATCCGTCGTTGGAAAACTTGAAGGCTTTTCTTTCGAAAACGGTATTTGAAAGCGACTGAAATAAATCGCATCACTGTTTTCATCCAAAATTACTTTTACGCTATTCGGAGAGTTAAAGTCTTCTTCGCTTAACGGATGTGCCATCGTCGCCATCAATGCTTTTGGATCTTTAGTAAAAACATCTACCACAGGATCAATCCAACTTTTATTTATCAGAGGCTCGTCACCTTGGATATTAATTACGACGTCACAGTCTAAATCTTTGATCGCTTGATAAATGCGATCTGATCCCGATGGTAAGTTTGAATCAGTCATTACAGCCCGGCAACCCACGTCCCTAGCGGCTTTCGCAATTCCATCGTGATCAGTAGCTACAATAATTTCAGTTAATTTTTGGCTGGTGCGAGCACCTTCGATAACCCATTGAATGAGAGGCTTACCTGCAAGGGACACCAGTGGCTTTCCCGGAAAACGGGTAGAGCCGTATCTCGCTGGTATCACGCCGAACGCCTTGAACATCCGGCCACAGTATCTTTAAACAGGGGTCTTTGACCACTTTAAATATGGATTTTAACCCAATTAGCGTAAAGCCAATCTTCCATTTCCTTGGTGCCGTGTTTTTTCATGTTTGATACCGCAAATACCTCGTCAACCCGGCTGTACTGCTGGATTTTTTTGACTCTCTGAAGCATCTCGGAGCGGGAAACCTTATCTGATTTGGTTAAGATAATAGCAATTGGAATATCGTGCTGGTCACAAAAGCGCCGCAGGAGTTCTTCTTCCTCGGCCCAATCCCGGCGAATATCCATAACAAGCATCAGGCCTGCCAGATTTTCCCGCACAGCCAAGTATGTTTCAATCAAGTGCTGCCAAGTTAACATTTCCGTTCCTGAGCGCGAAGCCCAACCGTACCCGGGCATATCCGTTAGAACGTATTTATCACTTATATTGAAAAAATTAAGAAGCCGGGTTTTACCTGGCATCTGACTGACCTTAGCAACTTTTTGATTCATCATCGCATTGATCAATGACGACTTGCCCGCATTGGATCGACCTGCGATGGCAATCTCGGGTAAACGATGAACTGGGTAACCGTGTTCTTCGGCAGCACTAGTAAGAAATTTAACCTGAACAGACATGGGGATCTTTTACGAACATTTCGTACTTGAATCAACGAGTAGTTTAAAACCGGTGCTATTTTACCTTACGGTATTATCGATGACTAATACTGGATTTGCCGCATGGGCGGGGTTTTGAACTATAGGTGCAGCAACAGGGGCCGCAGGCGGAAATACCTTTGCAGTTTCTGCTTTTATCCAAGGTATAAATTCTTTTGCCTGCGCGAAAACCATTAGCGTCGGGAACTGGTCGCCTTCATACGTTACTGCTCGCGAGTTAATTCCAACCAATTCTAATCGATCTGATTTTTTGATATAAACCGGTCCGCCCGAATCACCCTGGCCAATTCCTTGATTAGGCAATTGATGAACTGCAAATTCAGTTTTTCCAATACCAGGAACTACTGCGCCAGTTAAATTTACTTTACGTAATTCGACAGTTGCTTGCGTTCCAACTACACCGGCATGAACGTGCTGGCCGAACCCCGCAGGAGTTAGAGGTGTTCCTTCTTGCAATACGTCTTTAGAAATTGATACTGGCTTGTAGTTGGCCGGCAAGGGTTGATCAATAAAAATAAGTGCGACGTCATAGGCTTCTGTTAAAGCTGCTCCCATTTTATACTGCGGATGAAGGACAAAAGATTTAGCCAAAACCGTCGAATCATCGAAATCAGCGGATAGTCCAAACTTGATATGAACTCCGCCATTACCCTTGAAACAATGGGCAGCGGTCATGATCACATTTTTATCAATGATTACTCCGGAACAAGTAATAAAATTAAATTCTGTTGAACCATCCTCGTTTGTAACATGATTCGTGATTTGAAACATATTGACGGTATGGGAAGCAACGGGATCAGTAGCGGCTACTGCTTCGCCACCTACGATTTTATCGCCACTGGAATTAATCGACCAAGGCTTTTGGGAAAAGCCACAACCTACAAGAAAAAGCAAAGCCAGCAACAGAAATTTATTTATCATTTTTTTGGAGTTCCTCTGACCGAATCAATTGTTTGCTGAATCCATTTCAAGTGCGGTCCAACTGCGGTATGTATTGCGACATTATGAACGGCTGTCATTTCGGATGCAATTCCTACCAATGAGAAACTTGTGGGAGTTACCATAACTAGTGGACCACCTGAATCACCATGACTAATTCCATGGGTCGGTGTCATATCGGAATAAATGGAGTTATCACGCCAGTCGATGGTTCTAACTCGAAGGCGTATAATTTTTAGGTTTGAAACATGGGTTTCTACCGGTTGATTGTGATCAATAAGGCCAAACCCCAAAGCGGTTAACACCGTGCCACTGGGAATCTTTTTACCGATATGAAGATTTAAAGTTTTAAATCCTTCCGGCGCCGGCGCTCTTAATTTCAAAATTGCTAAGTCATGTCTTTTGGGAAAATTAGTTGGATAATATTCGGGATGAATTGCTAACACTCCAACTTGGCGCTCGATTTTTTTACCATCTTCAGCACCAAAGAATACTGAACTTGGTCTTGGTTTTCCTTCTGAAAAACAATGGGCCGCTGTTAATACAATATCCCTGGCAATGAGAACTCCGGTACAATTGCCGCCGCCTGACTCGAGGACGGTCACTACAAATTTTGAATAAATGGAGGAATCAAGAACCTTCTGTCCGCCCACTATGGAATCTTCTGCAGATCCAATTCCCAAAGTATCGCTGGAAAGGTGCGCGGGATTATTTGGATTAGCTCCGCAGGAAAATAAAATGGTAGCAATCATCACATTTGTGAAGATGGTATAAAAATGTTTTCGCATCATACGTTCCGCGTTTTTCATAAGTACCAACTACAAAGCAATTACCATTCCCCTAAAGTGCCCGCCCAAAACGATTTAAACTTAACTACATGTAAGTTTCGCATCAGATATTGAAGCCAAAAGTGACGTTGAGGTGCCCATGTACCAAAGTTAGACGTTTGGTAAGCTTGTGCTGCATTTAATTGAGTTAAGGTTCACTTTCGGACGGCATAACTGGTGCTTTAGGAAATGGGTTGAATGAAGGAGAACCCCATGACCTCAAAGTTAGCTATATCATTAATTTTATTGGCATCATCATTCTCTTACGCAGAGTCCGTGGAAATACCTTCAACCGAGGTACAAATCCAAATTTCCAAAATTCATCGCACATTAAATTTAGTCGATAAGCGTGATGAAGTTACAAATACTCGCCAACAATTAAGTGTTATCGTTGAGTCTCCGGACTTAACCAAAGATAAATTGGCTAAAGAAAATGTTTATCTAACTTATTTGCGTTTTAATGAAAAAATATATTTATCCGCTGCTTTCGCGATCAGCAATCAATCGATTAAATTTGAAACTGCTCAACGTATAGGTCCCGGTAAATACGAAGTGATCATTATTGAAGCTGGAAAAGAAAGTAAAGAACGCGCCCGTTATGTTGTAGATGCTTCGCAACTTTTCCTGGACGAAGAAAAAACTATGAACTGGGCGAATGATGAAGTTTTTATTTCTGGTCCCCTTGAAACTATAGTAAAAGTAAACCGTACGGTATTAGCGACATCGCCGTACACTTCCCCTTCCCAAAAACCGAGTGTTCCACCAGTAAAAAAACCGGAAGCACCTGTAAAACCTAGTGCGCCAGCTACTCCACCTGCGGCAAAGCCTACTGTTCCTTCTACACCATCTGCACCTTCTGCTCCTAAGCAAGAAGCGCAAAAGCCATCGACGCCTACAACTGTACCGGCGGCACCAAAACAAGAAGCTCCAATTGCAAAGCCTGCTGAACCTACAAAGCCTGCAACCGACTCTTCAAAAACAAGTGCAGCATCATCTGATGCTTCGAAAGCAGTTCCAACTACCCCAATTCCGGGCGCCATCAGAAAGCCATAGTCAAAATTGAAAGCGTCTCGATACGAGACGCTAATTCAACTTATCAAATCGAATAAAATGGACTCTTAAAATTGATTTCATTTTTATCATCGAATTTCCCTGTTAATTGAATGAGCAACGTCAACTTGATCGTCGGTCATACCGATTATACATACAGAAGACCGGGCCGGTTTTTTGCTGTGTATTACCCTATGGGGGACGAATGAAAAGATGGATCGCATTGGGATTTACAGGTTTATTCCTGATGTTCCAGTTTCAAAACTGTGAACAAGGTTACCAAGGCATGCAGTCGCCCGCGACCAATGCTTCAAGTAAGATCGAGATTGGATCGGGCTCTCCGGTTCAAGAAAAACAAATGGATTACGACTTTGATACTTTGCAAGCCGTCGACTCGGTTAATTTAGATAGTGAAAATTATCGAATTGATCTGGCGTCGGGACGCTTCAAATTATTAGCGCGTAATAATCAACTTAGTACGGAAACCTACTGTCTATCTGAAAATGAAAAAGTTGATCTTGGTCGCATTCTTTCAAGCGTTAAAGTTTGCGAAGGCCAAAAAAATGAAGCGGTCGAAATTTGTGCACAAGTCTATAAGTTTCCTTACGCGCGACTTGTAAACGCCTCTGGAACCCTACCATTAGGCGAAGGCATGTCCAGTTGCGTGCTGGGGCCTGATATATGCACGGACAGCGGGTCTGACCTGCAGCAATTCCTCGACGCCCTCGATAATTCCCTTGGAAACAGCCTTGCCAATAGAATTTGCGATTGATAACTATGGTCCATGGAAATTCGCGATCCCGTCCATGGCTCAATTAACTTCTCAAATGAAGAGGTCCTGATACTTGATACCGCTGAATATCAGCGGCTTCGTGCTGTTAAGCAGTTGGGATTTTCCGAGTTCAGTTTTCCAGGCGCTACTCATAACAGATACCTTCATTCTATCGGCGTTTGCCATATTGCAACCCGGGTTTTTGATTCCATATTTAAAAATTTTCCGTTGTTTTCGGAAGCCGATCGATTGCGGTACCGTCAAGTTACACGCTTAGGAGCATTACTTCATGACTCTGGCCACGGACCGTTAAGTCACACGACTGAACAGGTAATGCCGAATGTAGAAGATCTGCTTATTAAAGTGTACGAAGGCACAAAACATAAAGGCCGCCGCGCAAATCACGAAGACTATACCATCAAGTACGTTACTGACTCTGCAATTGCGGATGTGATCCGTTTAAATTTCGGCGATATCAATCCCTATCACGTGGCTTGTTTGGTCGACAAAAGTTTACCCGACAAAGATGATTTTTTTAAGAGTGGTGGCTTTGATTTACGGCCGATTTTAAGTCAAATCGTCAGTTCCGAACTTGATGCTGACCGAATGGATTACCTAGAGCGAGATTCTTATTTCTGCGGAACTAATTACGGGAAAGTCGATCTTGAATGGTTGATTCAAAATCTAACTTCCCACGAAAAAAATGGAAAATTATATTTAGCCCTTAATCGCCGTGCACTTTATTCGTTCGATGATTTTTTGATTTCCCGTCACCATATGTATTTAATGGTTTATTTCCATCATAAAAGTATTGTGTATGAAGAAATGCTTAATCGTTATCTGACTTCTCCGGATTGCACTTTTTTATTACCTGCTGATATTCGGGAGTACACAAAGTTTAATGATTATAAACTCCATGAAAATTTAGCCTCGCAAGCAAATCCTTGGGCGCAAAGAATTTCGGAACGTAAACCATATAAAATGATTCTTGAACTTCACGAATCAAAGGAATCTGGTCATCCCGAAGCAATTAAAAACTTTTTTGAATCTGAAGGTATCGATACCATTTGGGCTTCATCAAAAGCGCGCCTTTCTAAATATCACACGATGTCTGCAGAGGACCGCGCATTTCCGATATTTGTCGTTGACCAGTATAACCCTTGGGAAGAACCAATGCTGATCGAAGAAGCTACCGAGATTTTTCAAAAGTACGAAGGCGCAAGAATTATCCATCGCCTTTACGTAGCGCCGGAAAAGTTTCAAACGGCTGAAGTTTTAATGAAAAAGTTCAGGCAACAACTTTAGTATTAGAGGTGTTTAAGTGAAAATCCTAGTCTATGGATCTGGCGGACGGGAACACGCAATTCTTAAATCACTGGCGTCCTCGCCTACTCTACCTGAAATTTTTGTCTATCCCGGAAACCCAGGAATGAAGGAAGCAAAGATTGTTTCCCTGCCAATCACCAAAAGTAAATCAGAAGAGTTCGAACAATTAGCAGTCTATTGCAAAACCGAAAAAATCACCTTCGTATTCGTGGGTCCCGAAGAACCTCTATGTTTGGGACTCAGTGATATTCTCAGAAAAAATGATATCGCGGTCGTTGGCCCCGATTCAGCTGCGGCCAGATTAGAAGGCTCGAAAATTTTTTCTAAAAATTTTATGTTAAAATATAAAATCCCAACGGCAAGATCCGTCGTCGCAAGTTCAGTAAGCCAAGTTGTGGAAAATCTTTCTTCTTTCTCAATTCCCTATGTTTTAAAAGCAGATGGATTAGCCGCAGGAAAAGGTGTCGTCGTATCTGACAGCCCAGACGATATTATTTCCGCTGCCCGTGATTTCGTTGAAAATGGAAAATTAGGTGATGCGGGAAAAACGCTTTTAATCGAAGAAGGTTTAAAGGGATGGGAAATCAGCGTACTGGTATTAACTAACGGAACTGATTACCAAGTTCTTCCCTTGGCCCAAGATCATAAACGCTTAAATGATAATGCCAAAGGACCAAACACTGGTGGTATGGGTACGATCGCACCGATGGAGTTACCATCTGATCTATCAAAACAAATTGAGCAAGAAATTGTTGCTCCGACGATTAAGGGTTTAAACTCTGAAAAATGGGTATACCGCGGAATCATATTTATCGGAATTATGGTTACTGAACGTGGACCTAAGGTTTTAGAATATAACGTGCGTTTAGGTGATCCGGAAACCCAGGTCATTCTTCCGTTAATAAAAAATGATACGGCAAAATTATTTCATCAACTGGCCCTTGGGAAGTTGGAAAAACTGGAGATTAAAAACCAACATGCTTGCTGCGTAATCCTTGCGGCACCAGGTTACCCCGATGCTCCGGAAAAAGGTGTGCGTATAGAAGGTGATCTTTTAACTTCGTTTCAAGCAGTTGATACGCAAAGTTACTTTGTTCACGCGGGAACTAAATTAGATAATGGGACTTGGGTGACTAATGGTGGGCGAGTTTTAGGATCTGTAGGAATAGCTTCCACTCGCGAACAGGCCATCGGGGCTGCCTACGATCAAACTAAAAAAGCAAAATGGAATGGGTTACAAATGCGAAATGACATTGGTAAGGAATTACCAGTTCCAACGTAAACCGACGTTGCTTTTGCCTTCGTCACTGTTTGCCGTGTGGTTTAAGAATAGATCTTTATTATTTAATACTTTTTCATTCACTTCAAAAACTGTCGCGCGGTCACGAGCGCTGTACTTCACCACTGCTTGCATCCAACCAGAATATTTTAATTCCGTCGAGGCTTGAACCGCCTGAACGTTAAATCCAAATTTATGTTGGGTTTCATTAGATTTAGCAGATCCGACGGAAACTTCTGCCTTCATGGAATTTTCAACTGTCTTAACGGATTTCG
>JAZKJI010000021.1:0-9599 GCA_040384405.1 Bdellovibrionota bacterium | reverse complement strand
CAGAGCCCGCTTCAGAATTTAGCCAGTTTTGAATAATTTGATCGCCAAACTTTGCGCCCACAGTACCAACGCTATCGTTCTGGCTTACACTCTTTGGAACGTAGACTTCATTTTCTTTGTTAATTTCATTTTTGATTTCATTAAAACCTTTTGGAATAGCCATCACCTTATAACCGCGATGGTTAGCGCGTTTTACAGGTTTATTAGTTTCGGCAGCCTGGACCAGACTTGCTTGAACTATTAAAGAAAGAATTAAAAGAACGGCTTTCATACATATATATGTATACAAAACCCTTGCCACCTAAGTAGGCACCACATTCTTCCAGTTGCGATTACGTGATTCTGATTGCTCCGTTTTGAGTCACCCACCACCCTGAAACCGGCACTGGTGGCCAATCTTATGGCAGTTGCCGTTTTTTTGATAACTCTAACCGACATTAAAGGTCTAGTTCAAAGTGACACAATTTGTTCCCGGTACAAAAATCCATGAACGTATCATTCTGAGAAAATAGCCTTAGATTTCATTAGGTTAGAGTTTAGCCCCCATAAGTCGCTGGCATGGAACATGGAATGATTATTAATTGAATTGGAGGATGCTATGAAAACAGCGTTCCTAAACTATGTACGAACATTAATGACCTTTGCCATTGTGGCCTTCGCAATTACAAGTTGCGGAAAAAAAGGTGACGACAATAATCAACCGCCAATGGTTTGTCCCATGGGTGTTGGATATCAAACGGAAGCCGGTTGTTTCGACAACAATGGTTTACCGATTGGCCAATATCAAAACTTGGACTTATCTTATTTGACGGCTAACTTCCAAATTCCAAATACGAATGTTGGACCTTTACTAAGAATTAGTAACGGTGGCGCATACCAAGCTTTCTTAAGAGAAGCGATGGGCGTTTGTAACCGCGGCCAAACAAATTTTGGAATTTCAAATTGTTCGGCATGGTTAGCAGGGTTTATCCAAATCATGTTTCAAGCCCCACTTGATCCAACTTCTGGAAATCCAAACGTAGCAGCCGGAGTCAGCAACGCGAACATTACAATTTGGGCTTACCCTCGTACCCAACAAAATTATTGGTACGGTGGACAACTTCCTAAGATCGGTGATTTTTTTAAAGGTCTTATCGGAATGCCAGTTATTTCAAATGTCGGAGCTTACCGAAATCCTCTTCCACTTGGATTAACTGTTTCTTTGATTAATCAAAGTAAAGGTTTCGAAGGTCGCGGATATGGAGCATTTGATAGCACCGCTAATATTGGATTAATCCAAATGCAGGTAATGAACGGGAAACTTGGCGATAACAATATGAACTTTAAATTGTTTTACAAAAACCAAGAATTCGCATCCGGCACTTTTAAGCGTTGTATTCAAAGCACCTGCAACATTCATCAGTATTAATATTTTTTGATCAAACAGGGTTCATGATATATTTTTAATCATGGACTCTGGCTCTAAACCTTCCAAACCAAAAGACGAAAATGTACGCACGGTAACTTGTCCTCAATGCCGTAAACCTGCCATTTATAGCAGTGAAAACCCCTATCGACCCTTCTGTTCGGAACGATGCCGATTAATTGATCTGGGTGCATGGGCATCTGAAGATTATAAAGTTCCAACACCTGTAGATCCCAATGATTTAAATCCCGAAACTCCTGACGAAAACGAAGACGAAGACGCGTCCCACTAAATTTTGTTTGACGACTGGGGTTTTTTGTCTTTGAATTTGCTTACAACAACCCAAAAGGAGATACCTTCATGAATAAAGCGCAATTGATCGACCGCGTGGCTACAGAGACTAAATGTTCTAAAGCACAAGCAGAAGCAATGCTTGATTGCTACGTAGACACTATTAAAAAAGCGGTAAAAAAAGGTGACGACGTTAAACTTGTTGGTTTTGGTACATTTACTAAAGCTAAAAGAAAAGCTCGCACTGGCCGTAACCCACAAACTGGCAAAGCGATCAAAATCCCTGCTGCTTGGGCTCCAAAATTCCGTCCAGGTGCTGAATTCAAAGCGCTTGTTAAGTAAGCATTAAGTTTTAAAAACTTAAAAAAGCCGGCCCACAAGGTCGGCTTTTTTTATTTTCGGACCCTTTCAACGTAAATTACCATGGCGACCTGCTGAAACATGTGACAGACGCGCCTCCGCAGCGATAAAGTTTGCGAAGTACCTGGTGGGGGTTTCATGGCCATTAAAAAAATCGGATTATTAACAAGCGGTGGCGATGCTCCAGGAATGAATGCAGCAATTCGTGCCGTTGTCAGGCGTGCCGCTGCTCAACAAATTCAAGTTTACGGGATTCTTGGCGGCTATGCAGGCCTCATCCAACATCATGCACGATTATTACTTCCCCGGGAAATGGGCCAAATTATCCAGCGTGGCGGAACTATATTAAAAACTGGTCGAAGTTTAGATTTTATGAAAGCGGAAGTCCGTACGACTGTCGCTGAATATATAAAAACAATGGATATTGATGCATTGGCAGTTATCGGTGGTGATGGATCATTCCGCGGAGCCCATGCACTTTATAATGAACACAAAATTCCCGTCGTAGGAATTCCAGGTACCATTGATAACGATATACCGGGAACTGATTTAACAATCGGATTTGATACGGCGGTAAATACGGCGTTGGACGCGATTGATAAAATTCGCGACACTGCCGATAGCCATGATCGATTGTTTATCGTTGAAGTTATGGGAAGAAATTCAAGTTTCATCGCAGCTTACGTCGGTCTTGCCGGCGGCGCGGAAGAAATCTTTACTCCCGATGGTCACACCACTATGGACAGATTAGCTGATCAAATTAAGGAATCTCAAAAAAAGGGAAAGCTTTCCAGCATTATCATTACGGCCGAAGGTCAAAAACCAGGCAGAGCATACGATTTAGCCGATGGACTTCGCAAACGATCAGGGCTTGAAGCAAAAGTGTGTATCCTAGGTCACACTCAGCGCGGCGGAGCACCAACCGCCATCGACCGGGTTCTTGCCAGCCGCATGGGAGTCGGAGCAGTGGATGCACTCGTGAGGGGCGAAACCTGCGCAATGGTTGGGATTCAGAAAAACGAAATCGTTTTAGTTCCATTTTCTGAGATCACAAATATCGAGAAAAAATCTCCGATGGATCTGATCCAACTTTCCAATCAGCTCGCACTCTAATTAATTGATTTCAAAAGACTTTATGGTTGACCCCGTCATTGCAGATTGTAATGATGGGCCCGAAAACCACATCCCAAGCCTTAACGGAGGATTCATGAAAAGAAATATTTTTGCCGGTGCCTTAACGATCTTAACTGCAATTTCATTAATGACCAGTTGTACGAAAAAAACTGATGAATTAGTGATCGGCGAATACGGTTCATTGACTGGCAATGATGCGACTTTTGGTCAATCAACTCATAAAGGTATTCAAATGGCGATTGATGAAATCAACGCTGCTGGCGGAATCAAAGGTAAAAAAATTAAATTAATTACTTATGATGACCAAGGAAAACCAGACGAAGCAGCTTCGGTTGTAAAACGTTTGATTACCCAAGATAAAGTTATCGCGATAATCGGGGAAGTTGCTTCTGGCCGAACGATGGCAGCTGCACCGATTGCTCAACAATACAAAATTCCGATGATCAGCCCAAGTTCGACAAATCCTGAAGTAACTAAAAAAGGTGATTACATCTTCCGTATTTGCTTCATCGATCCATTTCAAGGCTACGTTGCCGCGAAATTCGCGACAGAAAACCTGAAATTCAAAAAAGCTGCAATCTTGCGCGATATTAAAAATGACTACTCTGTGGGTTTAGCTGACGTATTCGCAGCTGAGTTCAAAAAAATGGGTGGAACAATTGTTCTTGATCAAAGTTATCAAGGAAATGATTTGGATTTTAATGCTCAGTTGACCCAAGTTAAGTCTAAAAACCCTGACGTTATTTTCGTTCCAGGTTATTACACTGAAGTTGGTTTGATTGCTCTTCAAGCTCGTAAGCTTGGAATCAATGCTCCACTTCTTGGTGGGGATGGATGGGATAGCGATAAATTAAATGAAATCGGAAAAGAAGCTATCAATGGAAGTTACTTTTCTAATCACTATACTTCAGAGTCGACTGATCCCGTCGTTCAAGATTTCATTAAACGCTTCAAAGAAAAATATTCTGGCGAAGTTGCTGATGGTCTTGCAGCCCTTGGTTACGATGCGATGAAAATTTTAGCTCAATCTATCGAACGCTTAACTGAAGTAACTCCGGAAAATATTAAAAATGAAATCGCGAAAACAACGGATTTCCCGGGAGTAACTGGTAAAATCACAATCAATGGCGAAAGAAATGCCGTTAAGAGCGCGGTGATCGTTCAAGTTGATAACGAAAAACGTAAATATATCACAACAGTAAATCCGTAAACTATGCAGGATCTTATCCAACATATTATTAATGGAGTGAGCTTAGGAAGCATCTATGCCCTGATCGCCTTGGGTTACACCATGGTGTACGGGATTTTGCAGATGATCAATTTTGCTCACTCTGATGTTTACATGGTCGGAGCTTTTGCGGCTTATTTTGTCGCTCGTTGGTTTGGCCTTAATAATTCCCCAGGCGTTGGAACTTTAATTACTCTGTTGATCGTATCCATCGCGGCTTGCAGTCTCTTAGGATTAGCGATCGAGCGCTTTGCCTACCGTCCCCTTCGTCGCGCCCCAAAATTAAATATCTTAATTACCGCGATCGGCGTTAGTTTATTTCTTCAATTTTCAGGACAACTTATTTTCGGAGCTGATCCAAAAGTTTTCCCAAATGTTATTGAAGACGCGACTTTATTTTACATCATGGAAGTTCCGGTAAAATCCTTTGATATCGCAATTCTTGGCGTCAGCGTTTGCGCGATGGCAATCCTTCACTATCTTATTTATTATACCAAACTTGGAATGGCGATGAGAGCGGTCAGTGTTAACGGACCGGTTGCCAGCATGCTGGGTGTAAATGTTAACCGAGTAATCGGTTTTACTTTCGTCGTCGGAAGTTCACTTGCCGGAATCGGCAGTATCTTGGTCGGAATGAAATATCCAAAGATTGAACCTTTAATGGGAACAATGATTGGACTTAAAGCTTTCGTGGCTGCCGTACTTGGCGGAATCGGAAGTGTCCCGGGTGCGGTTCTTGGCGGAGTCATCATGGGCCTGTCGGAAGAAATGGTTGTGGCTTATTTATCATCCACCTACCGCGACGCTTTGGCGTTTGGAATTTTAATTGTGATTTTGATTTTCCGCCCAGCTGGTTTATTGGGTAAATATACGATCGAAAAGGTTTAGGTAAAGAAAATGAAATGGTTTAAAAATCCAATTCTAAGCTTGATTGCCATGCTGATCGTGGGCCTAATTTTTAATTTCTCTGTAAATGCTTATATTCAAATCACCATTTTATTCATCATGGTTAACTGTATCCTAGCTTTAAGCTTAAACTTGGTGAACGGATTAACCGGCCAGTTTTCCTTGGGACATGCGGGCTTCATGGCCGTGGGTGCATACTTTGCGGCGTACGCTGGACTTAATTGGTCATTTGGTTCCCCGTCTTTATTAGCATTTCAATTTTTTCTTTATACATTAGGTGGCGGAATTTTGGCTGCCATTTGCGGATACCTGGTTGGTCTTCCGTCTTTGCGATTAAAAGGTGATTACCTTGCGATCGTAACTTTAGGCTTCGGAGAAATAATCCGAGTTACATTACTAAATATCGATACTTTAGGCGGAGCACGGGGAATTTCAGGAATTCCGTCTTTTCCTGAATATGATCCAGTTATTTTCACTTCGTTCTTCACCTCATATATTTTTGCCTCTATCTGGTTAATCATTTGTTTCTTTTTCTTATGGCGAATTATGCAAAGCCAAAATGGCCGTGCATTCCTAAGCGTTCGTGAAGATGAAATTGCAGCAGAAGCTTTGGGCGTTAATACGACGAAAGCAAAAGTTAGATCCTTTGTGATTTCAAGTTTCTTCGCAGGCGTTGCGGGTGCTTTGTATGCCCATTTAACCAACTATATTAGCCCTTCTTCATTCACATTTCTTCAAAGCGTAAACGTCGTTATCATGGTTGTTCTTGGTGGCATGGGAAGTTTCTCTGGTGCAATATTGGCTGCTGCTTTCGTAACGATTGCACCCGAGCTTTTACGATCTCTTCAAGCGGTCACTGGCGTAGATCTTCGAATGGTTATTTTTTCTTTGTGCTTAATTCTAATTATGATCTTCAGACCTAAAGGTTTGATGGGTGAAAAAGAATTAACGGACGTCTTTCCTTGGTTGCGACTGGGGAGGAAAAAAGCATGATTAAAATTGAAAATGTAACCATGCAATTCGGTGGGCTAAAAGCCGTGGATTCTTTAAGCTTTTACGTCCCTAAAGGATCTTTGTTCGGCTTAATCGGTCCTAATGGTGCCGGTAAGACCACCGCGTTTAACGTGTTAACGGGTGTTTATACTCCGACTTCTGGAAAAGTTATTTTCAACGGTGAAGATATCACTGGTAAAAAACCTTATCAGATTTCACAGTGTGGATTAACTCGCACTTTCCAAAATATCCGGCTTTTTAAACAGCTGACAGTTTTAGAAAATGCATTGGTAGCTGGAATTCAAAATACTGACTATGGATTACGGGATGCTTTTTTCTTTACGAAGAAATTTGTGAGCACTGAAGCCCAATTACTTTCAAAAGCCCGTGAACTTTTGTCTTTATTCGGATTATTAAAGCGCGAAAATGAAATTGCTTCTTCTTTGCCTTATGGCGAACAAAGAAAATTAGAAATTGTTCGGGCATTAATGACAGAGCCGAAAATGATTTTGCTGGATGAGCCAGCGGCGGGAATGAATCACTCCGAAACTCATTCGTTAATGGATTTAATTGCTCGGGTAAGAAAAGAATTTGATCTGACGATTTTATTAATCGAACACGATATGAAATTAGTTATGGGAATTTGCGAGCAAATCGTGGTCCTTGATCACGGAGTTAAGATCGAAGAAGGAACTCCTTCCAAAATTCAAAACTCACAAAAGGTCATCGAAGCCTATTTAGGTGTCGAAGCTGCCGAAGAAGGAGCTCACTAATGGCTGGAAATAAAGTTTTAGAAGTTAAAGACTTAAACGTTTATTACGGTGCAATTCACGCGCTTAAAGGAATAGATTTTGAAGTATACGAAGGCGAGATCGTTTCTTTAGTTGGCGCAAATGGTGCCGGAAAATCTACCACCTTACGTGCACTTTCCGGTCTTGTTGAGTGCCGTGGTGAAGTCAGATTGTTTAACGAAAATTTATTGGCTATCCCTGCCCATGAACGGGTGTTAAAAGGTTTAGCTCAGTCCCCAGAAGGCCGCGGCGTATTCCCGCAGATGAGCGTTTTAGAAAATTTAAAAATGGGTGCCTTTTCAAGAAGTGATAAAGATGGAATCCAAAAAGACTTACAATATTGTTACGAGCTTTTCCCACGCTTAAAGGAAAGACTTTGGCAAATGGCCGGAACCCTTTCCGGTGGCGAGCAACAGATGCTGGCAATTTCACGCGCACTAATGTGTAAACCAAAAATTTTATTGTTGGATGAACCTTCATTAGGCTTAGCTCCGCTGATCGTTGCGCAGATTTTTGATATTATTAAAAAGCTTAATAAAGAAGGCATCACTATCCTGTTAGTAGAGCAGAATGCCCGCATGGCTTTAAAGGTCGCTAATCGTGCTTACGTGCTTGAAACTGGATTGATACAGATGACCGGTAAGGGATCAGATCTTTTGAACAATGACGAAGTAAGACGATCTTATCTAGGGGTTTAATTCTCGGTTCATATTACTTAATTCATAGTTTTGAATATATTTAAAAAAAATTTCTTGTCCGAAAATTAATACTTATAAGGATAAAATAAAATGAAGTTTTACTCTGTAATTTTGGCATTAGTTTTGGTTTTCGCTAGCTCTTTATTTGCTAAAGAAGGCGATAACGACGGTTACGGGCTTTGTATCCAAGCGGGATACTCTCCGTCCAGCTGTGATCCAAACGGAAAAATCGGCTACGGTATGTGTATTCAAAAAGGGTACTCCCCTTCTTCTTGCGATCCTAAAGGCGAAGAAGGATACGGGATGTGCATTCAAAAAGGATATTCACCGTCTAGTTGCAGTACTCCGGGAACTGTCGGATATGGCATGTGTATTCAAAAAGGCTATTCGCCTTCCAGCTGTGATTCTAATGGGAAAATTGGTTACGGCATGTGTATTAAGAAAGGATATTCTCCTTCCTCCTGCGATCCTAATGGTGGAATTGGCTACGGTCAGTGCATTCAACAAGGATATAGTCCTTCTTCGTGCAGTCCTGGCACCTCTGAAGACAACGAAGGTTATGGAATGTGCATCGCTGCCGGATACTCTCCATCAAGTTGTGATTCGAACGGAAAAGTCGGCTACGGCATGTGCATTAAAAAAGGATACTCTCCATCAAGTTGCAATCCGATTGGCGAAGAGGGCTACGGAATGTGCATAGAGAAAGGTTATTCTCCGTCTTCATGCGCGACGCCTGGAAAAATTGGATACGGAATGTGCATCATGAAAGGATATTCTCCATCATCTTGTGATCCCAATGGCGGGCTTGGTTATGGCCAGTGTATTCAGCAAGGATATAGTCCATCGAGCTGCACTCCATAAGAAATATGATGCGCCGTTACCCGCGACGTCGCGGGTAAATTTAAGAAAGTTACAGTAATTTTAAATATTGAAGGCGTGGCCGGAATAAATAGGTAGCTATTTATTGAGAGCTACAAAGATTAAATTAAACTAAATTATATTTAACTGATTTTCGAATTTGTTAGTCTATTAATTTTGAACTAGTTAGGCTGGTGATTTAGCCATAGTTAAGGCTACTGAACTTGATCCGACAGCATATCCCCTTGAATTGAAGAATAAACTGTATAACCACCACTTGTGGTTGCGCGGATTGTATTGATGTAGTTACCGACAGATACCTGCACTTTGTAACCATTAGTTGGAGTTAGTTGGTATTGGGTACTACCCGAAACGAATTCGGCACCTTGAGTTTTAGACAGAAAATTCGTGAAATCCGTCTTTGGAAATAAATCTCCAACGGACGCATCGATCGAACAACCTGACATCGCCAAACCTATTAAAGCTGCCGCTACTACTCTTTTCATACCTATATTATCGGCAAAAAACCAAAATACTTGAGTGTCTCAAACCCATACAATAAGGTGTTTTTCTATGCCGTTTATAGCGACTTTCGAGCAAGCCCTCGAAGAACTTAGGAATAACCGACCCGTCGGTTTACCGACTGAAACCGTGTATGGTTTAGCCGCCCCGGTCAGGTCCCCTATCGCTTTGGGCGAAATTTTCGCCTATAAAAAACGTCCTTTGTTTGACCCTTTAATTGTTCACGTCGCGGATATTCCCCAAGCTCAAGGATTAGTAAAAAATTGGAACGAACCCGCTGACATTTTAGCAAAAGAATTTTGGCCTGGACCACTAACGATAGTTCTGGAAAAAAACGCCCTTGTTTTGGATGTGATTACTTCAGGGCTTCCGACCGTGGGCCTTCGTTCTCCGGACCATCCGCTGACGCTAAA
>JAZKJI010000020.1:0-2800 GCA_040384405.1 Bdellovibrionota bacterium | reverse complement strand
AGCTTGAAGGGCTTCTTGAGCAGCTAATTGTTTATCAAGATCGATACTCGTTGTAACTTTGATCCCTTTATCTAAAACCATTTCTTCGCCCAATTCAGCAATTAACATTTGCCGAACGGTTTCTAAAACGTAAGGGGCGGTCTCTTGATAATTTGAACGAACGAAAAGTTTAAGAGATTCTTTTTCGGCACGTTCGCCTTCTTCTTTGGTGATGAATTTTACATCTACCATTCGTCTGATAACGTAAATTTGTCTTTCCTTGGCCCGACTGGGATTTTTTACCGGCGAAAAGGCACTTGGCGCTTTGGGTAACCCCGCTAACATCGCGGCTTCCGCAATAGAAATTTGTTCGATACTTTTTTGGTAGTAAGTGCGAGCGGCATTTTCAACCCCGTAAGCACTTTGACCAAAATAGATTTGGTTTAAGTAAAGATATAAAATATCTTCCTTTTCTAAATTCTTTTCTAACTCTAGAGCCAACATGGCCTCTTTAATTTTTCGGTCAAATGTTCGGGCATCAGAAAGAAATAAAGTTTTTGCAACCTGTTGAGTGATAGTTGATCCACCTTGAACGGTGTGGCCCGCGCGCATGTTCGCTAAAGTTGCCCTTAAGATTGCAGAATAGTTAACACCCTTATGTTTAAAGAACTGATCATCTTCTGCAGCTAAGAACGCATTGATAACGTGCTTAGGAATTTTATCGACTGGTATCAGAGTTCTGCGTTCACGGAAGAATTCTCCAATTTGTTTTCCTTTACGATCAAAAACGGGGCTTACCAGAAGTGGATTGTAATCTTTTAAAGTAATAATTTGCGGAAGAGATTTACGTACGGAATTGATAAATACGTACGCTCCCGCAGCTACTAAAATAGTAAATGCGACGATACCTATTACGATCTTTTTGATCACAGAAGCCCCCAATGGTGCACTAATATAACGACAGAGAATTTATATTAGCATCACGAATAGTTGGAGGTCATCTTGCGAGAGGAAAGTTAGCGTCTGGTCCAGGCGCGGCGCTTGGACCAGGGTCGGGGAATTAAGTGCCAGTGCGGGGACCGGAATCGTCCTCGAGAGAACGACGGGTATCTCTTGCCGGAGGCTGAGGTCCGCAATAATTGGTGATTGATCGGTTTGCTGTCGCGATATCTTCATCCGGTACGGCAGTGCCGCCTTTGTTTTGGGCATAGGCCTGAATTAATCCAAATATCAGGGCTGCGTTTCCAGAGCCCGCATTAGAAATTCCTAATCCCGATTTATTTTCAATCTGTGCTGCTAATGTTTGCGATTGTTTGTTAAGTCTTTCTAGCGTTTCCGATAGAACTTTTACTTGAGCGGCATGGTTTTTTTGCGTAGTCGCGTACTTATCAAGTAGCAGTTTTTGGTCAGCAATACACTTTGCACCCTGCAAACTTTGATTAGCGTCCATTACTTTTAATTTGTTAGCTAGGTTTGCAAGTTGGCGATCTTTCAATTGTTCCATTTCGGAAATCTTTTCATCCAACTGGGCAATCTGAGCATTAGCTTCTTCACTATCATCTGCAAATTTATTAATCAGTTGAATTTTCTTTAAAGCATATTCATCAACACAACCATCCATCATTTTCTGCAAGTCTTTTACTTTTGCAGTGCCGGCTTTAACACCCGAAAGGGCGCCACCAGAACGGGGTTTTTTTGGAACTTTATATTCTTCATTAGCATATTTTCGCACCACTGCTCGACAAGCACGGTTGATTGCAGAGTCAGTGTACTGTGCAAGTTTCTCTTGGGATTCGGATCTGATTCGATTCAACGCTTTTTCAAGACTTAGTTTTTTTGCTCGAGCTTCACGTAAAGAATCATTTAAGCTTGATTCTGCTTGAGCATTTGCAACTTCTTGGTCACTTCTTTCATTGCCAGCTTTAATTTTTCCGGCCTCGCAACTGAATGCTAAGTTCGACAAGCCTTTATCAATTCCCGCCAAAGTTTCGTCATGAGTTTGTTGCTCTTCAACGATTCCCTGTTGGGTTTTAAGTGCTTCGTCGTCGACGGTTTTTTTCTCAGTTCTCAGGGCTTCACGGCGATTTTTTAGATCGTCTTGTGCTTTGTTACAATTAGTTTCACGTTTTTCACTTGTACGCTCGGCTTTTTCTTCCGCAAAATTTGGATTGTGCACTTCACGGATACAGTCGCGTCTTTTCGCGGCGTCGTTTGGGAATTGCTTAACGCAAGCTGCCTCTCCTGTGTCACCTTCACCTGCTGCAATACAATTGAAAGAAAATAAGACACTCGTCAATAGTGTAAACGCTAATAAGGATTTCATTGGTTATCCCCCTGACAACTCTGTATACAGCAAACTATGTTCCACCTATCGGTATTTCCTGTGGAAATTTTAATTGCTGTATCAATACGAGACGAAGGATTTCTCGTGAAAAATTAAGTGTGCGGAGTCGGGGGTACAGAAGGTGTAACGACCACTACTTCTTGGGGATACTGTCTGCGTAAACGGTTCGCTAATTTCACGACCATAAAAACTGCAAAAGCTAAAACGACAAAGCTAATTAATGTCGTAATAAAATTACCGATGTTTAAAGTTACGGCACCGGCTTCGTGGGCTTCTGCTAAAGTATTATAATCGCCGTAGGTTCCATCTTTTAAAACGATAAATAAATTTTTGAAATCAACTCCGCCAATTAATAGTCCGATTGGTGGCATAATTACGTCGTTTACTAGGGAATTTACGATTTTTCCGAACTCGGCTCCGATGATCAGACCTACTGCCAAATCAATGACGTTCCCTTTGACAGCGAACTCACGAAAT
>JAZKJI010000019.1:4782-6048 GCA_040384405.1 Bdellovibrionota bacterium | reverse complement strand
GATGGCAGGAATTCCGGATGACTCTGAAATTTATGAGATTCCAAAAAAGAAAAGATCAATTTTTGATTTTGGAGATTCAAACGAAAATGATCCGGTGAATGCTGTTTCGAAACTTGTATTTGATAAAATTTTAAAGACTGAATTTTTAAATAAACCCCTTTATTTGATGCCGGGAGCCTGGGGTGAGATCAATTAAGACCGGTAAGAAAAAAACCTCAAAATCAGTTTCCAAAAAATCGACGGCTTCCGGAAAAAAAACGAAGTCGAAGGGCCATGCTTTTCTTGGAATTGATGAAGAAGTTTGGCCATTAGAGCGGGATGTATTATTTAGGCCTGATCGTTTGGGGTATGTTCGAAAACTGATAAAGCCAATTGGTTGCGTATTTTGCGCGGGCACCAAAGAAAAACTATCATTCGAGCGTTTATCCGTTTATTCGACGGATCATTCTGTCGTTATTTTAAATAAGTTTCCGTATAACAGTGGGCATTTACTAGTTTTGCCACGTCGGCATGTGCCGGATATTTTAGATTTAACATCAGCGGAATACAAAGACCTCATGGAAACGCTCCGCTTGGCTGTAAAGGCGATTAAAACCGTTTATGCACCAGGGGGATATAATATGGGTCTCAATCAGGGCGCCGTCGCTGGGGCGGGAATACCGGATCATCTCCATTTTCATTTAGTTCCGCGTTGGGCAGGGGACTTGAACTTCTTTCCGTTAATAGCTCAGACTAAAGTTGTGATCGAATCACTTGAGCAAAGTTACGAAAAGTATTTAAACTACTTTAATGGTAATAAATAACTGATGAAACAAGGATCTGGATTTCAATTTGGCTTACCCATGACCCAGGCTGTGAAGGTACTGGTGATTGCTCACGTTGCTATTTGGTTCATCGGCCAAGTTGTGCTTGAAGGCTTATTCCGGGTTCGTTGGACCTTACCTTTAAATTTGGTTCCCTCACGTTTGCTATTCGAGTACGCGCTTTGGCAACCGTTTACGTATATGTTCCTTCATTCGACGAACATTACCCATATTTTATTTAACATGTTGATGCTTTGGCTTTTTGGAGCCGAGGTCGAACAGAAAATGGGAACAAAAAGATTCTTTTGGTTTTATATTATTAACGGGGTCGGGGCAGCGCTGATTTATTGCTTTGGGTTGGCGATTTACGCTGCGATCACGGGCTCTCAAGCTGGATTATTCGTGCCGGTCGTGGGAGCTTCTGGTGCCCTGTTCGGGGTCATGCTGGCTTACGGATGGTTCT
>JAZKJI010000019.1:0-4772 GCA_040384405.1 Bdellovibrionota bacterium | reverse complement strand
TGGTGAGCGGGTCATTTACTTCATGATGCTTTTCCCAATGAAAGCAAAATACTTTGTGGCTCTGATGGGTTTTGTACAACTGGCGTCCATGATGACTTCCAGTATGGTAGGCTCTGAAGTAGCTTATTTGGCCCACTTAGGCGGTCTTGTTGTCGGATACATTCAAATTGTCATTATGGATAAGCTCCAGGGTCGCCAGATGGCTTCTCGCAAGAAAAAGACCCGGAACTTACGACTTATCGTTAACAACGAAGAACCAAAAGAAAACCCCAAAGATCCGAGATACTGGAATTAAAACTTAGCGGTTTATTTCACAGTAGGGCTCTGGTATACAGAATCACTAACGGAGGCACTTGATGTCGGCATTCAAAAAAGCTTTAGATGCGCTGAAATTTGATAAACGGATGATCGAAGGAAATATGAACCGTGGATCGGTTTCAAAAGAAGATCTTGAAAAGCACCTTAAAGATCTTCCTGACATGGGTTCAAATATTGATCTTATGTCGATGAATAACGACGACGATTCTGATTCTTCAGATCAAACTCACTAGTTAAATTTTATTTTGATTAATTTAAAAAAGGCACTTTAACGGTGCCTTTTTTTATTCGTCGGATGCTTTGCTGAGGCCCAGTAGGGCTGCGTTCTGTTCGATTTTGTTCCAGTCTTCGCGGATAATTTTTAAGTTTTTATCTTCTTTTTTTAGCCACAAAGTTTTTAAGCCAATATCCTGAAGTTTTTCGGATTTGTATTTTTGCACGAAACTGATCACGTATTGGTTGTGACCTTTTAAAGTAAGTATTTCTTCGAAGTCGATACTGATTTCGCCAGAACCATCTGTGATTTTTCTTTTGTAGTCTTTCCAAGTTCGGACATTGTAGCCTGGGTTTTTAAAATCTGCTGAATAGTACTGAATATATTTATCGATGTCTTTTGAGATCCAAGCTTCTTTCCAGGTATCTAAAAATGTTGTTACTTCAGCTTTGGATGCTTCTTCATCTTCAATCGCATCGCTGGATTGAATGATAACTGGTGTTTCTTTTAAGGTAACATAGGACTTAAGTTCATCGATGGACTTATTTCTGATTACTACGCAACCTCTTGAACCACGAGTAAGGGGAACATTGTCCGGAACGGAATGGATCCAAATGCCAGACCCTGTTTTACCCTCGGTACGATCAATTAAATTTGGATAATCTAAGGTAAAAGCACGGTTGCCATAAAGATTAAACGGTATTGCGGGTGCCGTCAGATGCGTCTGCGGAAAATAAATTCCTTCCGGTGTTTTATGGTCATCCCGCTTAGTTTTGAATCCATCATTTTTTCCGAAATCTGCTTCCGTTTCGAAAATCGAAATGGGCTTACCATTTTGAACTTTGTAAACGAACAATTTGCGGATTTTTTTATCAACAAAAATAAGGGTGCGGTTTTCCCAACGGGGAGGGACAAATACAAATGGAGAGAACGTGGTTTGTGCCCACGTCTCAATTTGAAACAGAAATATAAAAAGCCAGAGTGTTTTCACTGTCACGATCCCTATCTTCTCTTAACGGTAAATTTACTCAAGATTTTAAGGGCCAGTCCAATAAAAAACCGGCTATTTGTTAGGCCTTATTTCCGGACTTTAAGAAGGGGGGTAGAATTCCGATAGGTTAATAGTTATGGCAGAACAAAAGACTGAAAAAAAAGAAGAAAAGAAGTTCAATGTTGCCCTGATAGGCAAGATTGGATTTATCGTTTTTAACTTCGCAATACTTGGATTAGGTTCGTATTGGACCTATATGGGTACCCTGGGATGGAAAAAACCGACAATTACCGAAGCCTCTGTTCGGGAAATGTTGCGCAAACCCGCATCGGAAGCGGCCAAGGCCGACCCCAATGCACCAGACGCTAACGCAGAGCCAGATCCATTTGTATATACAATGGATAAATTCGTAGTGAACTTGGGCGGCGAGCCTAAACGTACGATTCAACTGGAAGTAAATTTAGAAATGTTGGGCGAAGACGGTTTTGAAGAAATTATGGAATCAGATAACCGAGCAAAAGCCAGAGACCGCATAGTAAGACTTCTAAACGGACATTCATTCCAAGAGCTAGAAACAATCCAAGGAAAGCTATTCTTAAAAGATAAAATAGCTTTCGAGATCAATTCCCTATTAAACCAAGGAATTGTGAAGGATGTTTATTTCAGCGACTTCGTCGTTCAGTAGTACTACTTTTTCTTTTTCTTCATTTTTATAAAAATATAACCAGCCGCTGCCAGCAGCAGAATAATTAAGCCAACGATAGTGGCTTTTTTATTTGATCCACCAGTATCAGTTTCCATTTCATTTTGGAAATCAGCCGGGAAGGCATTGGCGATTCCTTGACCTAAAGTATCCGAACTGGGGTGAAGTGGGCCCAAACTTGGTTTTGCGAACAAGTCTTTGGTCGCGATGATTCGCATACTCATAATGCTTTTAAAAAAGTCCTGGCTGTATTTCGTGTAGAAATCTTTATGGGCCGAGAACGTAACCAAAACGGCAATTTTGTCTTTGATGGTTGCTAAATAGCGAGTGAAATAATTGTTTACCTCACTTGCCAAATGTAAACCATCCAGCCAATTCTGATTATTGATCTGGACCGTCTTGGTTTTATAAACAACTTTCGAAGCAATTTGGCCGCCGGATTTAGTAGTCGCGGTAATTGAGTTATTTAAATGTGTTTCGTACAAAGGGAAGCTGTCAGTTGGTCCAACCTCTTTTGCGGTCAGAATAATGATGGCTTCTCGGGATTCTTTGGAATCTTGGCTGCGGCACACCCATTCGGTTTGCTCGAGCTGGCAATTCCATGCGTCGGGCATTTCGAAAGAGATATACGCGTTTCTAAAGACTTTTCCCCAAACTAAATTGGGAATCATGATGGCTGGTAATAAAAAGAGAATGAAGAGTCCGTGTCGCATGGAGATCCTTCCCCTTGAAAAGGTTTTCACTTATAGTAAGTATAAGTCGCACTTTATGGACTAAACAAGGAGAACATCGATCATGATGAACCTTTATCAGCTGACCACCTTCGTAACTGTAATTAGCGAAGGCAGCATGACGGCCGCAGCTGACAAATTATATCTGACCCAGCCGGCGGTAAGCCAGCAGATCAGAAATTTAGAAGAAGAATTAGGCGTCGAGCTGTTGGCTCGGGGTGTCCGCCAAATTAAACCGACAGCTCAAGGCGAAATTCTATTCGAACACGCAAAAAAGATTCTTCATTTTGTGCAAAATGCTGAAACAGCCATCAAAACTATTGGTGCTGAATTAAAAGGCCAACTAAGTGTCGGGACTCTTTCGTCATTGGGGCTTCACTTAATGAGTCCATCTTTAGGGCGTATCATGCGCAACAATCCAGAGCTTAAAATTCGCTTAGAATATGACAAGGCAGAAGATTTAATTCGTAAATTTCGGGAAGGCGAACTTGATATTTTGATCATGCCAAAACTTGATCAAGAATTTGAAGAAGCTGTAGAAGAAAATGTTGAAAGCCGCATGCTTTTGCACGAAGAAATGTGGCTTGTGGGATCCGGCAAGGATATGGGTGCCGGTGGAAAAATAAAATTAAGTGAACTTAAGAAACATCCTTTTATTATGATGGTTCAGGAGTATCCGACTTTTGAAAATCAGTTAAAAATAAAAATGCGCCAGCAATCGAGTGACGTAAATACGATTTTTGAATCATCCAATGTGGGAACATTAAAAAGATTGATCGAAACCGGATTGGGTTGGGGATTTCTGCCGTCTCATTCAGTAAAAAAGCAGGTTCGCTCCGGGCGATTAGCTAAAGTGACCATTGCTGATTTTGAATATCGCGTGGATATTATGTTTTATGCTCGGAAGGATCATAAGAAAACAAAACTTATTGAGACTTTCTTTCAGGTTATTGGGCAGGATAAGTCTTAGACGGTTGGTCGCAGCCGTTCGGCGTTCGTCGCACCCGTTTCCGTTCCGTTTGGCGTTTATGCTTTTGAGGAATGGGATCGTTTTTTTTAGAATAATACTGACTGGGGTAGGCCTAATCTGGCTGCTATTACTTTTACTATTTCTGAGGCTGTTTCTTCCAATGCTCTTTCGGTTACGTTGAATACTGGCCAGCGGCGATTTTGTTTAAATAGGTTTTCTGCGTACGTGATTTCATCGCTGATGTGTTGGAGGGATGCGTATTCTCCTCCTGGGTCTTGGCCGAATTTTTCTAAGCGGCTCTTTCGGATTCTTTGCAGAGATTCTACATCAATCATTAATCCGATCACTTTTCTTTGATCTACTTTTGCTAATTCTGGCGGAAGCGGGGAGCCTAAAACCAAAGGTACATTGGCTACTTTCCAACCCTTATGGCTTAGAAAAATTGAAAGTGGGGTTTTGCTGGTGCGGCTGATTCCTACCAGGATGATATCTGCCTTATCCAAGTCTGACGTGGTTTTCCCGTCGTCGTGTTTTACGGTGTATTCTATAGCTTCGATTCTTTTAAAATAACTTTCATCCACCGCTCGTAGAATTCCGACTTGGGCTTGCGACTCTGCACCGAAGTATTGATCAAATACGTGTATCAATGGTCCAAGTAAGTCGATTGATGGAATCCCTTTTGCGGAAGATAACTCGAAAACTTTTTGACGGAGAGAAGCGGATGCCATCGTGTAGGCGATCAATCCTCGTCGTTCAAAGCACTCGTCAATGATCGGTTCGATTTGTTCGGCCGTTCTCATGTTTTTATGTCGGATGATTTGAATATCGCGATTGGAATATTGAAC
>JAZKJI010000018.1:0-14425 GCA_040384405.1 Bdellovibrionota bacterium | reverse complement strand
AATGAATAATATTTTGGGGATTATTTTAGCCCTAGCATTTTTTGAAGAAAAAATACAGTAGGACTGCTAGAAAAATCATTGATGGGATTGCTATTATTGGCCAGCTCCATTGGGTCATTGATGCTATTTGGCCGTTTAATATTTGTTTTTGGGCGTCGGAGCCTACTTCTTCGGTGATCGGTGTGAAAATATAAATGGCTAAGCCAAAATTTAGGCATGCACTGAAGAAAAAAGAGAGCGCTAGCCAGCGATTGAAATATCGAAGGCTTCTTTCGAATTCTGCTTCGTTTTTTCTTTCCGCTAAGTTTTTAATTAAGACTTCTACTTTTACTACCTGGGGATTTAGAAAAAATAATCGGATCATTGGTTGGGCAACCCATTCGCTGGCCAGCACGAAAATTCCAATCAGTAGAGGCACGGCTGCTTCTTTGACCGCAAACCAGGGGCCGGAAATATTTAATAGCGCTAGTCCGCCCGTTAATAAAATATTCGCCATTCCGAAAATGGAAATAAAATTAAATTTTCGTGTGCGATACAGTTCCCAAAGTCCAAAGCCCAAAGGAAATGCTAAAGAAACAAGCAATGCAGTAATCGCACCCCAGCTCGAGGAAAATTTATTTAAAATAAATACGGGAATCGCGATGTTGCAGGCCAGGTTCAAAAGCATGTTGAAACTTTGCCCGACGGTTTTAGGAACTTCAAGTGGTTTTGATTTGAAAGCGCTTCCGCAGAGACTGCGGAGGCGCAGAAATTAATTAGTTAGATTAAACTTCAGGATCAAGTGGCGGCATAAATGGCGGTGGCACTGGAGCCGGAGCTGGTGCAGGAGCCGGAGCTGGTGCAGGAGCCGGAGCTGGTGCAGGAGCTGGAGCTGGAGCAGGAGCTGGTGCAGGAGCTGGTGCAGGAGCTGGAGCTGGAGCAGGATCTTGTGGTATGCAGAATCCTGTATTTGATCCTACTAATCCTTGACCGCTAACGTGAATATTTCCTTTTACCGTTACTGATCCTCGGATTTTTCCTTGGCCAGTAATGTGAGCTCCGCGATTAACAGCTAATACAGAAGCATAAATATCGCCCTGTCCTGATAACTTGATCGCGCTTCCCGAACCAACGACGTTAATCAAAACACTTTTAGATGTAACACCCATTAGGCTCAGTCCTGATTGACCAGTAAAACTAACAGAGCCTTTAACGTTGATAATGAACGAATCGCCCGATGCGCCTTTTAATACGATATGATTTTGTCCGGAAAGGTTAAGGTCACCATCTACGTTAACAACGTTTAATGAACCTTTACTCTCGATCACCGTTTGATCAGTAATTTTTGACAAAGAATGTGTCGCAGTTTTTGAAGCTGCATCATCAGATAAAGACTTAGCGCTGCTGAGAACATCAGACAAATCCATGTTCTTTAAACTTTGGTATGAACTCTGACCACTTAAAGAAACCGTTGTGCGATCAAGATCCATTATTAGTGGACCATTTAAAGTACTTTTACCCGACATTGAAATTCGAGAATCGTGGCCAACTAAAGTTGTTCCAGAAATATACGCTTGTCCAGTTAGTTGAACTGCTGAATTTCCCAAAACCAATAATGCATTTTGACTCGGAATACATTTAATTGAGTTATCAACTGTTGGTACTTCTATATTAGGAGCCGGAGCCGGAGCCGGAGCCGGAGCCGGAGCCGGAGCCGGAGCCGGTGCTGGTACTGGAACAACAACTACAACTGGGCTTGGTGCAGGAGCGGGCGCCGGAGCCGGAGTAACAACCACCGGAGTTGGTGCAGGGGCCGGGGCCGGAGCTGGGTTAACGACCACTGGAGCCGGAGCTGGTGCTGGATTAACCACGACCGGAGCCGGAGCTGGTACCGGAGATTAACTACTGGAGTAGGAGTAACAACCATCGGAGGAACTATATCGGTGTCTGATGAAGTGTTGCCTTCGTTCTTATAAGGACCATTCAAAGCTGTTACACCAATTCCGCCGTTACCTTGAGAACAAGATGATAGTAGTGCTAGCGTGATGACTGTCAGACTTGATGTTTTTAAAAATTTGCTCATGATAGTTTCCTTTGTATGAATCCATCGTAGAGTCATAAAAGTGGAAAAGCAAAAATTTCGCTTGAGAGTGTATTAAACTGATTTTGATAGAATAACTGTCAAAATAACTTTCGTCAGAATGTCAAAATTCTGATCAATCTGCCTGTAGTAAGTTTTCTTTAAGTCGCAACCACTCACTAACAGTTAACCACTTTGCGGAACCATTTTTTGAAATGAGGGCCACTTTTGTCGGCGTGGAATCCGCCGAAATCGAAATTTCTAAAGCCTTGGCCCAAGCTAGGGGTGCCTCGTTCAAAACGTTATGACCACTATCTTCAATCACAAAAGTCAGTGGCATTGAACCATAGGCTTTTAACGCATTATCTAGGGCAGCTAGTTGGTTTTTGCGTCGATTGGTGTCTTCTTTTTCCGCGATAATGAAAGTACGGCGTGGACCCACACCATAGTTTGTTTGGCGCAAGTCAAAGTACTCGATAGCTTTTGACATTGAAGTGTAACCCTCAACGGCAACTTCTTTTAATTTCTCGTTGGCTGCCAATGCGGGGTAACGAATGATGTACTGGTTGATAGCGTCCCGCCAGAAACGTCGATAATTGGCTTCTTTCATTTCGTTCCAACCCGGACTGGTGATTGGATTAAAAGAATACCAGAAGTCGATTAGATTATACGACAAACCACCATCAGGCAGCCCATCGGAAAATGTTCCCATCGGAGTTGTCTCGATAATTAAAGAAGTATCTTCCTTGGTTAAATGAGCAGCAACGGTCGCACTGTATGATAATGGAACATAGACAGGTTTTTTCACGCATAAAGCTTTAACTAAGATTTTGATTTCATCTTTAAAAGTTTTAGAAGTGATATCGTCGAAAGTGGCTTTAAAGGTTAATCCGCGATCAACTGCCATTGGTTGAGAACTTAAGTGAATGCTGACCCAGTTAATTTGTGCCTTGTTAAGCAAGCTTAAAATTTCGTCGGAAGAAAGAGCTCCGCGATATACCCCTGGCAATAAGATCAAAGTAGGCTTTTCGGAATTAAAAATGACGCCCTCAAAACCCATTTTGCGATTATGGGAAACCGGAAATAAATTAATTTCCCCATCTGGAAGCTTTTGAATGTTAGTTGCGGGCACGCATTCAGTTCTTGAAGGTTCGTGATCGGAAATTTCTGACGGATTAATCATTCCTTGGGAAATTAGGGGAAACAAAATTCCGAATGTAAGTAACGCAAGCACTGATAATTTAAACTTCATGAACGGCACCCCTCGAAGCAATTGAACGCAAAACTCGTTGCCGAGATTGCCCGAAGATTTCGAAAAGAGCAAAGGCTTCTATTCTAGAAAACACAAATTTTAATTATTTTTTCGGTTTAGAACTTAGAGTTGAACGATGGTTTTCCAAAAGAACTCGAATACCGCGCATCTAGCAATGGCGGCATCGGAAATGGCGCAAAATATTTTACGAAAATTTGATTACTGTTTAAGCTTCTTAACTAACTGTAATAGCTCTGCGTGGCTCTCGCTGTCATCTGACGCAAAACTTTCGGTTCTTTCCGAGTAAACAAATGTTGCTGTTGTTGTCGGCAATTTAGCAAACGTCAGTAACGACAACATCTGTGCCGTCGCCTTTGAGCTCTCTGCGAATGTGACGTGAGGAGCATCGGGAATTAGTGCGAGCTTTGCCGTATTTGATTGTTGTCGCTGAATCGAAAATGCTTCCAGTTGATTGCTTAATCTTTGTTCGGACTCGCCGGTGCCTAAGATCATATGCAAATTCTTAGGTAAATTTTTGACTGCTTTCCGTAAATCAAAATTATCAGCCGCTAATACCAGTCGTACAAGTCCGCTGCGGGCAGTTTCCAACGATACGTTTGCAGGTAAGAAACCAGGTCCCCGGGACCGCAATGCCGCCGTAATATAGTTTTCTGTATAAGCTTGGCGGAGCGATCCAACTAAAAATGGCCCTGCAAATGGATTTAATCCCAACATTAACTCTACCGTTTGTCCTGCGGCGGCTGATGCGGGATCTGACTCTCCGGGAACGCCCAATGGAGAAATCGCAATGCCTTCATCAACTAGATCTGCGGATTTTTTAAGGACAGAGGGAAGAACGCCACCACTATAAGAAAGTGTCGTAACAATAACTTTTTGGTTGGGTTTACGAAATTTTCGAACCACGGTTAGGATTTCGTTGGCTAAATCATCTAGCGAAGTTTCCTTCATTGCCGCCACTTTTTGATGGAAGCCGTTCTTGTTCTGAAGTGATTCCGGATGAAGACTAAACGACATAGAAACTGAATCAATCCCTAATGACGAAACTGATTCCATTAACTGCCGGTATCCTTCTTGTTTCCACACTAAACCGTTAACAAAAATCATGAGAGGTCTTTGTGAGGTTGTGGAACTTAAGTTCGTTTCAACATAAATGTCGCGACCATCTGCCGTGGTCACAAAGCCATTTTGGATTTCGGCGGAAGCATTTACGGATGACAGACTTACACTTAACATAAGGACGAACGATAAAATTAAATTTTTCATGAATGAAGTGATAACGCCGCTAAATTGAAACGTCGAGAGTAGAGTTAATCTTTGCGTTTTTTTCCATATGCGAAAATTAGCAAATCGAAAAACGGGTGTGCAGACTAATAGATTCCTTTTGGCAATATCATCGAGGGAAAAAAGAGTACTTACTCTATTTGTTTGGGCCGGCGGTGGGCGCAATTTTGGAGTCCGACTTTTGCAATTTATGATTATTTCGGAGTTTTTTGTCCCGAATTTGTTGTATGCGGTCCTGGGTATGAGCTTGAAGTTGGCAAAATTCATCGTGCAGCTTTTCAAGTTGTTCATCCGACATATCTTCAAGATCAATTAATTTATTTCTTGCCGATCCGCTTGCCCGGATAAGTTCGTCTAACTTTAAATGTATAATCTTTGAATCGCGATTCTGAGTGTTCTGAATAAGGAAGACCATTAAGAAGGTAACAATTGTCGTCGACGTATTTATCACTAATTGCCAAGTATCCGAATAACCATAAACGGGTCCCATAATTGCCCATGTAACTATCAAGATGACCGCAAAAGTAAACGCCAACGGCGATCCGGCGCCATCGGAAATTGAATGTGCTATTTTTCTGAATGTATCTTTCATTTTTCCTCGCCTTCGAACATAGCCTATTGACGGGCAGGACTAGTGTAAAATAAAAGTTAGGACTCGGCGCAAAACCGCCGTGATAAAGGGATGCACGATTTTTTAACATGAGGAAATATTATGCCTGAACTTCCAGAGGTCGAAACGTTTAGACGGCAAATTGCCGACATCGTTGACGGTAAAAAGATCGAAGATGTAGTGGTTAATAAAGATCCGATTGTCTTTGCCAATGTTTCCCCGGCAAAAATAAAAAAAGCACTACTTGGAGCTAAGGTAAAGTGCTGCCGGCGCAAAGGTAAATATTTGTGGCTAGAGTTAGATCGAAAGCCCTGGCTTATTTTGCATTTTGGAATGTCGGGATCGTTAGAAGTATTTGAAGACCTGCCGGAAAAACAGGTGAAATATTTGAAACTTGTTTTAGTGACCAGCAAGGGGGTCGTAGCACTTAGAGACCCGCGACGATTTGCCCGTATTAAATTGGCTATGGATCCGATCAATGAGAAACCGATTTCTTCACTTGGTTTTGATCCACTGGAAGATTTTCCGGCAGCACAGGTTCTATCCGGAATTCTCGAAAAACGTAAGGCTCCGGTTAAGGCAGTGCTGCTTGATCAATCGATTTTTGCCGGAGTTGGTAACTGGATGGCTGATGAAATTTTATTTCAGGCTCGAATAAATCCTCACCGTTTTGCCAAAGATTTATCGAAAGCCGAGGTAAAGATTTTGCGGTCAAAATTGTTATCTGTGGTCGAAACGGCCGTTGATACCGGTGCAAATTATGATGATTTTCCCGAGAACTGGTTATTCAACCATCGCTGGGGTAAGAAAGCAGGCGAAGTATCATCCGGACACAGTATTGTTCATGATACAATCGGCGGTCGAACTACCGCTTGGGTGCCAGACTTGCAAAAATAATTAAACCCGATCCATTAGACTTGACGCCTGGAATTCCCATTACGAGTCGCCCTTTCGGCTTTACCCACTAGTCCATTATGCCGAAAAGCTAAGGGTAGGAAACTGGGGGTTGGGATTGGAAAATGATAATCAGGCAAGTGGAAATCAGGCAGTTGAAAACCAGGTTAGCGAGCAACAAGCGCACGTGGATCAGCCATCTGAACAAGTAAGTCACGCCGGAACTGTCGATACATCGATTCCAGAGCGAAGAAATTTTAAGAAAATATTTGGAATTACCTTTATCGTTCTTGCGCTGCCATTAAGTGCGCTTATGTTTACCAACGCCGGCCAATTAAAGAAGTCAGATAATTTGCCGACGGTTTCCTTACGTAGGAATAAACCTCCGGCGCCACCACAGACAATAAACATTTCTTACCAAGTTCCGGTTCCCAAAAATCAGGGAGGCAGTAAAATCACGGCCCAATTATTAAATTCAAAAGGTAAAGTTGTTTACCACAGAGACCAAAAGCCAAAACGGGTAATGAAGAGGGGAATTGCTCATTACTCTGGAAACGTCAAAATGCCGACGAAGTTACCTCCGGGAAAATATAAAGTAGTGCTCGAGTTCACGGCAACCGCGAAACCTAAGTCAGCAAAGGGAAAGAAAACAAAGTCCCGAGTACCAGCATCAATTGCTCAAAGTGTTCAAAGCCAAATTGGCGTATTGAATATCAAAGCTCCGGTTAAAGTTTTTCCACCTTCAAAATCGACCGCAAAAATTATCCGATAATAAACGAACATAAACTGGTCAGTGGGGGTAACGGTCCCCACTTAATTTGTCGATTTTATTTTCATAATATTTTGACATCTAAAGTTTTTAAAATTGTTGCGTATTGATTTAGTACGATCGTTGTAAACATCTGTTTATACGGACTTGTCCCCGGTATTCTGGTATCTCGGTACGTCACTTTTAATATATCAATGAGGTCTTACAATGCTAACTTGGCACAACAAACTACTCACGGCTTTCGGTTTAGGCGCGATCTTTGTTCTATTCGTGAATATGGCTGAACTTCCCGAGCAACACGGTAAAGGTCTATTACCGCTAACTGCGGAAGAGGCAAAGACCTTAAAAAAACGAACGGTTAAAAAAGTACATCCCAATAAACTGGGATTAAAAAGAGCAAATGAGGAACGTGCAAAGCACGGCTTATCAGAGCTTCCAGTTGAGCTTATAAAAGAAGAAGAGACCGAAGAAGCTGCACCCGGGGCAGATCCCGTTGTATTGCCTGACGATGGTGCTTTGGGCACGATTCCGGCGCAGGTGGATAATAGTCAGTTACCTTCATTTCCAAATGTCGCGAGTCAAGGGAGTGTCCCTTCGTGTACGACATGGGCGACGACCTACTTTCAAATGAGTCATGAAGTATGTTTAGCTATAGGATGTAATAATAAGGTCGCTCCGACGAAAGTGTTTGCACCGCGATGGACATACAATTTTATAAACGGAGGCGCGTTGGTTGGTACTTCTTTTTCTAGTGCTTACCAAATTATAGAAAAGCACGGTGCTGCTCTAAATTCTGAATTTCCTTATTCTTCAAGTCTTAGTTGGGATATGAACCCCGAGCATTGGAGAACGGCTATTAACTATCGTATGCGCCCGATGCAGTTCATTGGCGCCAATACTGACGCTTCCATGGTGAACGTGAAGCAAATTCTTACAAATGGTCACGTAGTAACATTCGGTACTTATATTAATAGTTGGGTATATGGAACAATTGCAAATCCTCCTGGCGAAGTCGGTTCTTTTGCCGGACAAAAAATTGTTAAATACTCTAATGGAAGTGCCGGTGCCCACGCGATGACTATCGTGGGATTTGACGATAAAATTTGGGTTGATATTAATGGAAACGGCCTTGCAGAAGCGCAAGAGCGTGGTGCTTTCAAAGTTGCCAATTCATGGGGCGCAACTTGGAATGGAAATGGTTTTGTTTGGGTTTCTTACGATTCAGTTCGCGCAACTAGTTCTGTCCCGGGCTTTGCTGTTACTACAAGAAACCAGTTAACTCAATCGGGTGGTGTTTACACGTCCACTTATGTTCCTTATACTCCGAAACTTTTGGTGAAGGTAACCGCATCACACGCGCTTCGCAGTCAAATGGGACTAAGCATAGGTTCATCTTCCACAGCTGCAACATCACCGACAGCGACGTTTACATTGCCAGCTGTTTCTAACAGAGGTGGAGCGTTAGCATTTGATGCAACCGCCTATGAAAAAGAAACAAGCTTCTATTTCGACGCTTCAAGTTTGTATACGGCAACAAGTCCCGATCAACAGTTATTCTATCTGACATATTCAGATAATGCTGCGGGGTCGCCGCTAACTGTGCGGTCCTTTGAAGTAATCGATCCGATTGACTTACGAGTGGCCCTTTCGTCAGTCAGTCCTACGGTTACGGCCGATGGAAGTAGTAACCGTTTAATCGCCGGAAATTACACGATTGATACTCAAGCGCCAACATCTCCGACTGGATTATCAGCTGTAAAAGTCACAACTACGGGTAAGGGTAAAAAAGCGGCTACCTCAACTTCAATTTTACTTTCATGGGGCGCTTCAACCGATAACGTTGGCGTTACGAAATATTATATTTATCGTAACGGAGTAAAAATCGCAGAATCTACTACGATTAGTTATAAGGACACGAGCGCGGCTTCGGGAATTTTGTATACTTACACGGTGAGTGCCGTTGATGCACAAGGAAACGTATCAGCTGTATCTAGTCCGTACTCGATCACTAAATAATTTAGAGAGACCTATAATATAAAGCTTAGAAAGCCTACTCACTGGAGTGGGCTTTTTTTATTGCCAATTCCGTCAAGACTTTGGCCAAGAAATAATGTCTTCCTCGACTATGATCCCGCAATTCGCCCAGGGACCTTCCGATAATAGAAGGTGGTTCAATTACTTCGAATAATTCTTATTTTTACCTCGTTGGGTTTTACAATAGTCGCCCATGCGGAAGTAGATTGGTACGCCAAATATTGGGCTTACAAGTCAGCAACATACTTCAACATATTACGGATCCTTACGCTAACTTGGAGAGTCTACCGATTTCCGATAACGATTTAAAGCAAGTACTCCGCATTTTGCCAGAGCGTGATTATGAGAAAATTCCTATCTTAACTCTTCGAACTACTAACGAGACAGCTTTCGAAGCAACTTTGGAAGGCGTTAAAGTTAATTTCGACTTTCGTGATTTTAAAAAAGGCATAGTTTATTTTCAGGAAAAGAAGTTGGAAGTTAACTCTGGAAAGTCATTTAATGATTATGTCGAGATCATTGGAAAAGTTTTAGACAATAAAAAATCTCAATCACAATGGAAGTTTCAATTTTTGATATCAAATGCTAATGCGGCGGCAATTCCAGTAGGGTTTGCTCCGCGAACCCGAATGCAAACTTACGTTGCAACGCTTTTCGCAACAGTCTCGGGACGCACCCGAAGTTTTAAAGATTCAAATCTGACATTGGAAGATTATTTGATTCAAGACGCAGTCAGAAATGCAAAAAATGAACAACGACTAAACTCGCGCTTGCGTGGTCGACGAAAATTATCATATACGGATTTTGCCTGCTCGGGAAATAAGTTGCAGCGAGTGCGAGAGTTTAACGAGTACTTAGAAATTCCAGGAAGTCCCACACCTCCCACCGGAGTATCAAGGGAGTTTGCAAGAACCAGCACTGGTTGGGTCCTTCGCGATCTTGGCGGTATCGTCAATAGGCAGCAAGTATTTGGAGTCGAAATTGTGACAGACGCTAATGGAGTCATCAAACAAGACCGCTCTCGAATTAAGCCAAAAAATACGGATGGTTATTATGCTCGGGATCGCCATTTATGTCTGGGGAAAACCAGTGAGTTAGGTGGAATAGGAAATATTTCTGGAATAGATCCCGGGGCATTTGGAAGTTGTGTATCAGGCCCGACAAGATATCATCCACCACTTACTTTTTATGGTTCAGTGGGTGAGAGTATTTATACAGAAGCGGGATTTACTCAATATACTCAATTGGCCCAGGCGTGTTGCGCTCGAGCTGGTTGTTATCAGAAATTCGCGGAAGCAATCGGGGCTGTCAAAGAAACACTTCGGGTTTCGCCTAATGGGACCGGCAGAACAGGGCAGTAGCATGCCTTTCTTAGCGGTTAACTTATTCACATAGGTATAGCTCGGGAGGTAGCAAACAGTTCAGTTTTAGGAGTTTATCAAATGATCGCGCAGAAGTGCTGTTCGGGAAAACTGCAAGTCCTGCGGGTGGCTCCAGGATGCTCCAACGGTGTTTTCGCTGTGGCATGTCTGTAAATTGAAAATATTTTTTAAGTAAAACGTGTTATGATTTTGGACGGGTTTGACTGAATACTAACTCGCAATTTCAAAACACGAATGAAAGTTAAATACGCAAATGCCTGAACTTCCCGAGGTGGACACCGTCCGCCGACAACTTTCGGAAAAATTACCCCTCCCTTTGAAGTTAGAAAAGATTTCTTTTTCAGGAATCTCTTTGCGATTTCCATTGGACGAAAAAAATGCGCGCAAAAAATTAACCGGACAATCTCTAAAAAAACTTTCCCGACATGGTAAATATCTTTTTTTCGAATGGGAAAGGGGTGTTTTAATCTCCCACTTAGGAATGACCGGACATTGGCGAGTTGATAAAATTAAGGATTACAAAGCCAAAAAGCATGACCATGTTCAATTGTATTTTGCGGATTTAGTTCTGACTTACAATGACCCTCGAAGATTTGGCTATGTTTTATGGGAAGATTTATTTGACCAAACCGCTCTTAAAAAATTAGGGTTAGGCCCTGACGCCATTGAATGGGCGATCGACGATTTATTTATAAAATCCATGAAAAAGAAATCGGCTCCGATAAAAGCGGCGTTATTGGATCAACGGATTGTGGCCGGGATCGGAAATATTTACGCCAGCGAAATTCTTTTTCATGCGGGAGTAAAGCCCACTAAAAAAGTTTCCGCAGTGACTCGTGATCAGTGGAAAAAAATTATTTTACAAACGCATCGAATTCTTCAGGCCGCTATCGAAGGCGGTGGCAGTACGATTGATGATTATTTGCAACCAGACGGGGCAAAGGGGAACTTTCAAGATTCCCATTCCGTCTATGGGAAGAAGGGAAATCCTTGTCCAAAATGCAAAGCTGCCATTGTATTAAGCACCCAAAGTGGACGAAGTACTTTTTGGTGCCGAAAGTGTCAGCGATAACCGGTGACGCGGGAATTCATTTCCTTTAAATCGAAATAAAAACATCTAGACCTAAGTTTTAATTATTGTTACAAAAACCGGGTCTTTAACACTTACCAATACGAAGGGAAACACAATGAAATCAATCGTTATCGCGTCTTTGATCGCACTTGCATTCACTACAGGCTTCACATGTTCTAAAAACACTCCGCCTGAGACTTCAACTACTACAACTGAACAATCTACTATGACTGATTCAACAACTACTGCTACTCAAGACCAAATGGCAGCTCCAGCTGCTGGTACTGATGCAGCTACTGGTGCTCCAGTTGATGCTTCTGCTGGTGGTAACATGGGTTCTGCATCAGGTGCTCCAACTGGAAGCACGACTGCTACAACTATGACTTCTCCAGCTGGAGAAAAAGCAGGACAAACTGCAACTGTTGAAGGCGACTCTGCTCCACGCCCTAAGAAATAAGCTTCTTACGGTTAATCTAGAATCTTTGCTCTAAAAAGATTCTTCAAGAGTGATAAAACCTCAAGTCCGAAAGGTCTTGGGGTTTTGTTCGTTTAGAGCCAACATCTTGATCTTCCTAATTTCTCAGAGTCTAATTAAAGGGTTCAGACGAATAAAGGAGTCATCGTGGGTCAATCATTTGGTTTCCTTCTACAATTGCCGTGCTATGCGCAAATCATCCTAACTATTGTTTTACTTTTAGGTTTGGGATTTTTTGGCGTTCCTCTTTGGGCATGGGTCATCGCCATTTTATTTTTGCTGGCAGGATTCGGCGCACCGGTTGCGGTGCTTGTTGGATTTTTCCTGGTTTCATTAATTTTCTTAATTAAACCAATTCGAACTAATTTAATTTCAAAAGGCATCGCGGCCCTTTTCAAAAAATTTGATTTCATCCCGAAAATCTCGGCAACCGAGAAATCCGCTCTGGATGCGGGTGTGGTGTGGGTTGAAAAAGATTTATTTTCTGGAAAACCAGATTTCGATTCTATCATGAAAGAACCTTATCCGGATTTGACGGCGGAAGAAAAAGCTTTCGTTAATGGACCGGTCGATAAACTTTGTGAAATTGCTAACCCTTGGCAGATTTGGAAATCCCGCGATATTCCAAAAGATGTTTGGGACTACATTAAAAAAGAACGTTTCTTAGGAATGATCATTCCAAAAGAATACGGTGGCTTGGGATTTTCGGCTTTATGTCACTCGGAAGTTATTCAAAAAATTTCTTCCCGATCAATTCCAGTTGCGATTCAAGTCATGGTTCCAAACTCGTTAGGTCCTGCGGAGTTATTAATTCACTATGGAACTGAATCTCAGAAAAAACATTGGCTTCCACGATTGGCAGCCGGCCAGGAAGTTCCTTGCTTTGGTTTAACTGAACCACTTGCCGGATCCGATGCCGGAGCAATTTCTGCAAGCGGAGTCTTATTTAAAGATGCCAGCGGAAATTTAATGATCAAATTGAATTGGAACAAACGTTGGATTTCTTTAGCAGCGATTAGCACCGTTCTTGGTTTAGCGTTCCGATTAAAAGATCCGGAAAACTTTTTAGGAAAGGGTGAAGACGTAGGAATTACGTGCGCTTTAGTTCCTGCGAATACTCCAGGGGTTGAATTAGGTCGACGGCATGATCCGTTAACAATTCCTTTCTATAACTGTCCTACACTAGGAAAAGACGTTGTCGTTCCATTAGACGCGGTCGTTGGCGGTGCTGAAGGTTGCGGACTTGGTTGGACAATGTTGATGGAGTGTTTGGCAGCAGGACGAGGAATCAGTTTACCAGCGCAAGCATCGGGCGGAGCAAAATTAGCTTACCGAGTTTGTTCTGCACACTCGGTAGTTCGCCGACAATTTGGTGTTAGCATCGGAAAATTCGAAGGGGTTGAAGAGCCTTTAGCGCGCATTGGTTCGATGACTTATTCATTAGAGGCCGCGCGCAGATTTACGTTAGGTGCATTAGATAAAGGAATTAAGCCTCCGGTTATTACCGCAATTCAAAAATACTATGCGACCGAGTTTGGACGTAAATGTATCAATGATGGAATGGATATATTAGGCGGGGCAGGGATTTCTTTAGGAAAAAGAAATTTGCTGGCTGAAACTTACGTGGCGACTCCGATCGGAATTACGGTCGAGGGTGCAAACATCATGACCAGAACTTTAATTATTTTTGGACAAGGTGCTTTGCGCGCGCATCCATTTGCGTATGCGGAAGTTAAAGCATTGGAAGAAAATAATATGCCGGCATTTGACCGCGCATTCTGGGGACACATCGGACACGTCGTAAGAAACATGTGCCGCAGTATCGTGTTGTCATTATCTCGAGGTTACCTTGCGGTAACTCCAACTTGTCATCCGCAAATGCGTACTTATTTCCGAAGACTATCGTGGGCATCGGCTTCATTTGCAATTATGGCAGATATCGCAATGGGTGCATTGGGTGGTTCTTTAAAATTGCGCGAAAAAATCACGGGCCGTTTCGCTGATATCTTGGGTCACATGTACATGGCAACTGCAGTTCTAAGACGTTTTGAATCAGACGGGCGACCTGAAGAAGATCTTCCTTTTGTTCATTACACTTTGAAATTCCATTTAGTAACAATCCAAAATGGTTTCGACGGATTATTTTCTAACTTAAAAGTTCCGGGCCTTCGCTGGTTTTTTCGGGATGTGGTTGGTGCATGGTCACGCGTAAATGCCCTTCAAAACGATGCTTCCGACGGTTGGAGTCACTTGATAGCGGTAGCTATGCAATCAGATACTCCGCAACGAACTCGTTTAACTGAAGGCATTTATTTACCAATTCACAATCGTGAAGAACAGATTGGCCGACTTGAGTATGCATTCAAAGTTACACACTTGGCGGATGCGGCGGAAAAGAAGATCAGAGCTGCGATTAAGTCTGGGGCTTTGCCTAAGAAGAAATCTAATATGTTGGTTGAGGAAGCGGCTTCGAAAAATATTATTACTGCTGATGAGAAGAAGCTGATGCTTGAAGCGGATACGGTTCGCTACGATGCAATCCTGGTGGATGACTTTACCGAAGAACAATATCACTC
>JAZKJI010000017.1:5616-10178 GCA_040384405.1 Bdellovibrionota bacterium | reverse complement strand
TCGATCGCACTGTTGGCGGCATAGCCGGAATTTTTCTTGAAGAAGGAAAAACCGTAGCAGCGGCCCGCACGATGTATGAAATGGGTTACCGAAGTTTTGAAGCAATTTCTCCGTACCCAGTGCACGGAATGGAAGAAGCTTGCGGAATTAAACGATCACCAATTCCTTACGTTACTTTTGTTGCGGGTTTAGTCGGATTACTTTTTGGTCTTTGGTTAACATGGTGGACTTCGGCCGTGAACTTTCCAATCAACGTAGGTGGTAAACCGTTTTTCAGTTTGCCGGCATTTATTCCAATCTTATTTGAATTAACAATTTTATTTGCGGCACTTTGTTCTGTTGGCGCACTGTTTTTCTTTTGCCGTCTGCCAAAAATTGATCCACCGATTATTGATCCGGATCTAACTTCCCATAAGTTCGCCATCTATGTTCCCGGCACTGACCGTGGGTATGATGAGTCCCGCATCGAGCAAGCCTTACGAAATGCTGGTGCCGTGGAAGTGAAGAAAGTAGGGGCGTACTAATGACACCTTATAAATCACTATTAAAAATTCCATTTATCGCAGTTTGCGTTTTCGCTGGTGCTTCGACCATGACTTCATGTTCGAAGTTCAGCGCTGAACCGAACGTAGAAATTATTCAAGATATGATGGTAAGTCCCGCTGTTAAAGCACAGGAATACGATGAATCAAGCCCTGGCGGCAGTGGAATGCGCGTTCCTCCGGATAACACGGCACCCGTTGGTTTTCAGCCTTACGAGTACGCAACAAATCCTGAAGGTGCGGCAAAGGAATTAAAAAATCCATTTACCGGTGATTCATCTCAAGAAGTAGTGATGACTGGTCAAAAATACTACGAAACAAACTGTATGATTTGTCATGGAATGCACGGGGAAGGTTCAGAAAAATCTTCCGTTGCTCAGTTCATGGCTTTGAAACCACCTCCATTGGTCAGTGATAAAGTAAAAGGCTATTCAGACGGACAGCTTTACCATGTCATCACCGTTGGCCAAGGGGTCATGGGACCCTACGCACAAAATATTCCTCAAGCATATCGTTGGCAGGTTGTTAACTACGTTAGACATCTCCAAAAAGACTCTCACAAGTAAGGTGGATTAAAAAATGGCTTCAAACCATCAAACTGAACTTTATGTCGGCAGATACACACCATCGCAAAATCAAAAGACGGTGGCGTTTGTATTAATGGCGATCGGGGTAATCACATTTATCATCGGTCTGGTTAAAAATCAGGACAGAATGTGGCCAGCTTACCTTGTCGCATTTTTCTTTTTCACCACGATGGGCTTAGGCGGATTATTTTTCATCGCCATTAACTCGATTGCGAAAACGGGATGGTCTACCAGCATTCGCCGTTATTCAGAAGCAATGACGTCTTTCATTCCATTTATTTTTATTGGTGGTTTGGTATTGATCGCGGGCTTTAAGCATTTATTCCCTTGGGCAAATCCAGAGGAAGTTGCTAGTAATCCAATTCTTCAATCAAAGACCGCTTACTTAAACACCGGCTTTTTTATCGTTCGATTAATTATTTTTTGCGGTGGCTGGTTTTTATTTAAATGGTTCATCGTCGGAAATTCCTTAAAGCAAGATCAAACGGGTGATGAAAACCTTACGCACAAAAACGTAACGTTATCGATAGGTTTCATTCTTTTCTTCGCGCTTTCCTTTTCGTTATTTTCAGTCGACGTGTTGATGAGTTTATTACCAACTTGGTATTCGACTATCTTCGGAGTTTATTGTTTTGCGGGAATGTTTCAGTCATCACTAGCAGTACTTGCATTGATCATCATGCACATGAAAAATCGCGGAGTTGTTAAAGGCTATGTCACCGTTGAGCATCAACATGACGTTGCTAAATACATGAAGGGCTTCACCGTATTTTGGGCGTACATTGCATTTTCGCAATTTATGTTAATCTGGTACGCTAACATTCCGGAAGAGACCGAGTACTACATCATGCGTTCCCAAAACGGTTGGCTGGGGATTTCCTTCTTTTTATTAGTGTTTCGGTTCATTATTCCCTTTCTTGCCCTACTGCCACGCGGGTTAAAGCGAAATACAGGTCACTTAACGCTAGTCAGCATCTTGATTCTGGTTATGCAATATGTTGATATCTACTGGATGGTTTACCCTAACTTTTTCGGTGGCAATGTAACTTTCGGACTTTGGGAGATCGGCATGTTTGCTGGTTTCGCAGGCGTATTTTTAATGGGTCTCTACACTTTTTTCCATAAATTTAGTTTAGTGCCACTTAAAGATCCTCGGTTACATGAAGCTATCCAGCATCATGTAACGTATTAATATGCCCGTCGTAAAAATATTCTTACCCGATAACTCCTTTAAAGAATTTGATCACGAGCCAACCGCACTCGAGGTGGCTCAAAGTATCGGTCCGCGTTTGGCCAAAGACACTTTGGGTGCCAAAGTTAACGGTGCTAAAGAAGTTCAAGACCTTCGGACGCCTTTAAAAAATAACGACAAGATTGAATTAATCACTTTGAAAAGTGAAGACGCGAATGAAGTTCTTCGTCACTCGGGTGCCCATATTATGGCCCAAGCGGTGCAAAGAATTTGGCCGGAAGTTAAAGTCACTATCGGTCCCGTGATCGAAAACGGATTCTTTTACGATTTCGATTCTCCGTTTGCGTTTACCGAAGAGCATTTGGAAAAAATAGAAAAAGAAATGGCAAAAATTGTTGCCGCCGATTATCCACTGGTTCGTCGCGAAATGAAATCTTCAGAGGCCATAGAGACCTTTAAAAAAATGGGCGAGCGCTTTAAAGCCGAAATCATCCAAGATTTGAATCAAGAGACCGTCAGCATTTACGATCAAGGCGATTGGTTTGACCTTTGCCGTGGACCACACATTCAAAGTACCGGACAACTTAAAGCTTACAAATTGTTATCCGTAGCAGGTGCCTATTGGCGCGGGGATTCTAATAATCCCATGCTTCAGCGAATTTACGCGACAGCATTTAAAGACAAAAAAGAATTAGACGAATATCTAAAAAATATCGAAGAAGCTAAGCAACGTGATCACCGGAAATTGGGAAAAGAAATGGGCCTATTCATGTTCCATGAATTTGCACCAGGTTCTCCATTTTTCACTGGTAAAGGCACGGTTGTTTACAATGAACTTCAAAATTTAATGCGGGAAATGTACCGCGAGTACAATTACCAAGAAGTAATCACTCCGCAGATTTTTGACGTTCAGCTTTTTCACCAGTCCGGCCATTACAAGAATTATAAAGAGAACATGTATTTCACCAATGCGGACGAGCGCGATTTTTCGGTCAAACCGATGAATTGTCCGTCGCATTGTTTGATGTTCGCGGCGGGGAAACATTCTTACCGTGATCTTCCGTTAAGAATGGCTGACTTTGGCCGTCTTCATCGCTTTGAAAAATCAGGGGCAATGCATGGCCTAACTCGCGTAAGAACTTTTTGCCAGGATGATGCTCACATTTTTTGTGGAATGAATGATCTGCAAAAGGAAATCGGCGCTTTCATTGAATTGTTAAACAAAGTTTACAAAATTATGGGAATGGATAATTACAAAATTTATTTATCCACTCGTCCCGAAAGCCGCATGGGTTCTGACGAAATTTGGGATCAGGCGGAAGCAGCATTGGGTCAGGCCTTAATGGATCTTAATTTACCGTATGAAGTGAATCCCGGTGATGGTGCTTTCTACGGTCCAAAGCTTGATATCATGTTCGTAGATGCTTTAAAGCGTCCTTGGCAGTTGGGTACGATGCAAGTCGACTTTAATGCTGCAATTAACTTTAATCTTCATTTCACGGGCGAAGATAATCAGGAACATAAACCGGTAATGCTTCACCGGGCGATCTTTGGGTCTTTAGAAAGATTCATCGGGGTATATTTGGAACATACCGCAGGCCATTTACCAGCCTGGTTAACTCCGGTTCAAACGGTTATTATCAACGTAACTGACCGGGTTAACGAGTATTGTGAAGAACTGGAACGGGAATTTAAGGCTAAAGGCGTGAGGGTCGAATTTGACCGCCGCAACGAAAAGCTAAACTATAAGATCCGTGAATCGCAATTACAGAAAATCCCGTATATGTTGATCGTGGGCGACCAAGAAGCCCAAAATAAAACCCTGTCGATGCGCCTAAGCAGTGGCCGACAGTTGAATGGTTTAGGCCGGGATGAAGTGATTAATATAATTTTAAGTGACATCAAAGAACGCCGTTTGGTATCCAAGTTCACAGAGCTCGGCGAAAAAACCCAAGACAAAGCCTTAGGAGGCACCCATTAATACACCTGATAGCAGACGACCAGACCGTGGTGGTGGAAAATTTGACCGTAAAAAAGATAAAGATGGATTCCGTGTAAATCGCGAAATTCGCGCACCCCAAGTTCGGGTTATCGATGATGAAGGTCAGATGTTAGGTGTAATGTCTCCGATGGATGCTTTGAAAGTGGCGGAATCCCGCGGTCTTGATTTAATCGAGATCGCTCCGACCGCAACGCCGCCAACTTGCAAAATCATGGATTACGGCAAGTGGAAATACGAAA
>JAZKJI010000017.1:0-5606 GCA_040384405.1 Bdellovibrionota bacterium | reverse complement strand
AGAAGGCAGCAGCTGCCCGAAAAAAACAAGTCATCGTGGTTGTGAAAGAAATCCAAATGCGTCCGCGCACGGACCAACACGATTTCGAAACCAAAATGAAACATGCTCGCCGATTTTTATTGGACGGGGATAAAGTTAAAATCAATATGCGATTTCTAGGAAGAGAAATGGCCCATCAGGAATTCGGTCACGAGTTAATGAGAAAAGCGATGGCCTTCGTTAACGATCTGGCATTGATCGAAACAAATCCAAAAATGGAAGGTAAGCAAATGTTTACCATTCTTGCTCCGGACCCAATGAAGATTAAAGATTATTTAAAAGCTCATCCAAATAATAAAGAAAAAACCGAAGTTCTTCCGGCTTTGAAAGAAGAAGTCCACGAAGAAGACGACGAAGCTTAAGTCCTAGCGGGCCGGCCAGTCCCAGAGGCACCGGCCGCGACTGCGAGATAAGTTATCTGGGAAAATCAGCGCTTAAAAAATCTGCTAACGACTTAACGTCCACGGTGCCGTGAGTTCCGCCCGGAATAAAAACGTATTCCATCTGCTGAACTTTATTGGTCAGATTTTTTACTAATGCATCTGTTCCCGTATCGAAACCGAATTCATCATTATCGCCGCACGATAAATAAACTTTTGCGGGGATGGATGTTGCGGCTGCGGATAACAACAATGGATCGTGTTCGCGCCAAACGGACTTCTTTAAAAAGTTCAGCATTCCAACCGCTTTGGTAAACCAAACTCGGATCGCGATTGCGTTTGTGAACTTAATAAAATCTTTGGTCGTCGTTTCCGAATCAAATGGTCCAATCGGTGTAACGGCAGGGCAGTGAAGAGCAAATCTTGAAAACAATTCCGGGTTTTTTAACATAACTTGAGTTGTGTTAAAGCCTCCCATTGATTCACCCAACAACATTCTTTGGGAAGCATCTACGGGTAATCCTAATTTAGCTTCAAAGAATGGCATCATTTTTTTAATGAACATTTCGTATCTTCGAGAACCAAAACTTGTTTGGGTCAAAAGCCAAAGTTTTCCGAATGACACAGTTACTACTGTTGGCGCGGTAAGGCCCTGATCTTTCCAGTAGGAAATTAATTGTTTGGTATAATTATTTCCCCATTTCTTTTCATTCCCACCTAAACCATGGAAGTGATAAAGCACTTGGGGATTCTTCGTGCGATCGGCAAAATGGATACACCATTTTACATCGACGCCTTCGAATTTTGAACCGGAACAGACAGCATTATCTGGTGTCGTATAGACGGCTTTTGTGGACTTGTTAGATTGCGGACCATCATCATTGATTGTCATGCGATCGATTAACTCGTCAGTTACTTGAGGTTGTTCAACGCTTTCCGTGGCGATGGCCGTAAGGCTGCAAAACACTGTTCCCAGTATCAGGATGGTTTTTTTCATCGGAACTCCTTACTATAGAGTTCGGACTTTAATCATGCCGGGTTCACAAGACGATTGTCGGGACTTGGTCCAGACATGGTCTAGCTTTCAGTATTTGAAGCTCAATAAGAAGTTATTTAGGGACATGACTCCATAAATAACTGTTTGTTAGGCTAGGTCTACTGGATCAAAGGGATGAAAGGTGCGGCCTTCGAAACTCGAGTCACATCTTCGCCGCGGCAGCCGGTTTCAGTACATTTGTAACTAACGTAACAAGAACCCTGCGGTACGAAATCATTTTCTCCGCGCACCAGGATACCTTCGATTAAACCCGTCGTAGTGCTAAACACTGCAGAACCCGAGTTCCCACCGTAGGTATCAAGATTGGTTACAAAGTAATTCGGATTTGCGACCGAGCGAACTTTTCCACCTAAGGTAACTTTCAAAGGTAAGCCGGTAGGGTGTCCAATAACCAAAACCGGATCGCCAGTTTTAGGTAAGGTTTTTCGATTCAGCGCCAATGGCTTTCTTCCAACCACGGGACGGTCTAATTTAATAACCGCATAATCTGCGCCGCTGCTATTTTCCTGGCGAGAGACAATCGATTTACATCGATAAACATCGTTGGAAGTAACGGAGCTAACTTGTTTTCCAGGAACGGGCACATTAAAGCCGAAAACAAAGCGCACGTTAGCACAGGCTTTTACGTCACGAATGCAGTGGCCAGCCGTTAACACCAAATCAGGGCCAACTAATGAACCAGAACAGAATGCGCCTAAATTTTGTTCGCGAAATCTTTCCGTAGGACATAACGAGTAGGCAGCAGCAAAGGATTCTGTTTTTAAAGATACACGAGCACCTTGTTCTATCACATTTGCCGATTCAAATAATGAAACGATACTTTGGGATGCAGTTCGAAGTTTCACATCGGTAACTTGGTATAAATCACGGCGCCCGTCTTCACCGTAAATAACTTGGCCTTCAACATCTGGGGTGTCGATATTAGTTAACTCGACAGTTTCGGTTGGACCTGATCCAGAACAGGCAATTAAAAATGAAGTTAAGATACTAACGAGACTAATTTGAACTATAAATAACTGTTTATAAACTTTCATTGGGGAGTCCTTTCCTCACAAAAGTATTAGACTACTCGGCAGGCCTTCCGGTTAGTCGAAGTCCAGAAATAATTAATTAATATTGTGATCCGCTTGAAACGCTTTACCAGTGAGCCAGACAGCGGGATGAACTTATTTTTTATCTTGCGGGAATAACTCTTTGATATCAGCTAAACCTGATGAAACTTGTAGGGGGAGTAAAGACGCAAATGCATCCAATACGATCACTGCATTTTGAGTAGCGTCGCCGCCCTTAAGTGCACGGATCCGGTCGATCATGCCTTGGTTAACGGGCACGACTTGTTCGTAGTCTTTTAATAATTTATCTAAGCTGATTTTGTGACTAGGGTTATCTTGCTGCTTCATGTATTCGCCTAAAAGATGCATCCCCAAAGTTCTAACCATGGTTTCTTTGTGGCTAGCGAAGGGTAAATGAAACTGCGCCATGGATTTAAACATATCCATGTATTTACAAGCGCTGGTCGCCATTAAAAGTCCGAACAAACTAAATAATGCCGTTTGCAGATCTGTTTTTTTACCGTAAAAACGGTCCTCTGTTTTTACGAATGCGGTTACATTAGTGAAGCTTCTTGCTTCTTTAAAAGTAACGGAAGCTTCAGATAAATTTTTAGCGACGGGGCAATATTTTTTTTCGGCAGGAGTGTATGGGCAATGGGGACATTGATTAAACTCTAAAAGAGTCCAATCGGGTGCTTCGACTTTATCGTCTTCAGGAATAGTATAATTAGACGTATCAATTGAAACGGTGAAACTTTTGGAAGTTCCGTCTTCGAAATTTATTGCGTATTCAATTTTTAGCGCCATGGATAAATTGTAGTTGGTTCGCGGCTGAATTCAACCTGGCCCCTTACTTAAGACCTGGAATATTCGGATTACTTTTTTGAAAGCAATTCGGCCATCTCGACGGCGTGATACGTAAGAATCATGTCAGCTCCGGCCCGTTTGATGGACGTTAATATTTCTACCATCATCTTAGTTTCGTCGCCCATGCCCGCGGCACCGGCAGCTTTAACCATCGCGTATTCGCCGCTGACATTGTAAGCCGCAACTGGCACCTTAAAAACTTGTTTAGTTTGATAAATCACATCCAAGTAACTAAGCGCCGGTTTTACCATAACGATGTCAGCACCCTCACCAAGATCAAGTTCAACTTCCCGCAGGGCTTCGTCACGATTTCTAAAATCCATTTGATAAGTTTTTTTATCTCCGGATCGAGGAGCCGAGTCTAAGGCTTCGCGAAAGGGGCCGTAAAAAGAAGATGCATATTTAGCACTGTAAGCAAGAATGGCCGTATCTTGAAAACCGGTCTCATCCAAAGCTTCGCGAATTGATCCAACTCTGCCATCCATCATGTCAGAAGGGGCGACGATATCCACACCTGCTGCCGCATGCATAGCTGCCATTTCAGAAAGTACGGAAACGGATTCGTCGTTAACAATTTTTCCGTTTCTGACGATTCCGTCGTGGCCGTCCGAAGAATAGGGATCTAAAGCAACATCACTTATCAAAACTAAATCTGGAAATTTATTTTTAAGTTCTTTTATAGCATTAGGAAGAAATCCCTTTGGATTTAGTGCTTCCGTGGCCGTAGGGGATTTGTGTTTATCAGGAATTTGCGGAAATAATGCTAAAGACTTAATTCCAAGTTCCATCCAACGAGGAACAACCTTAACTAGCTCGTCAATGCTCCAGCGGTGTTGCCCTGGCAGAGTTTTAAAGGGGATTTTTTGCCCTTGGCCCTCGGTAATAAAAATCGGGTAAATAAGGTTTTGCGGGTCTAGGTTGGTCTCGCCAACTAGGTTTCTGATAGTCTCATTTTGACGTAGACGGCGGGGGCGGTGGGTTAAATCTAGGGTTCTATGGTTATTCTGGTTATTACTCACCGGACTTCTCCTGTTTGTGACAATTTGATGACAAAAACCGGTCCCAAATAGTCTAAATTATTTATATATGAACGACATCGTTTGCCTGCATCGTCCCCGCAATATAAATCCGATTTCTGCGGACTCTACCGCTGACGGTTTAGTTTTAGAAGCTCGTGCTTCTGAACTTGTGGAACAATCGTGGGCTAACGGACTTCCACTTTGGTCAACTTGCCAGCGTGAGATTATTGTAACCGATCTTGTGACGGCCGAACAGCACCATTTATTTTCCCGCGCACAAAATAGTGGAGATACATTAGATCAAGTTTATACCGGAAGCGATGCCTACCAATTTTTGTTGGAAGTTATTTCTGGCCTGCATTCAAAGCTAATTGGTGAGACCGAAATCCTTGGTCAGTTTAAAACCTTTTTAACAAGTATTGAAAAAGATCATAATCATTTCTACAAAATGCACTTAGGTTTTTTTCAAAGCCTGTTAACTGATACAAAAAAACAGTTCGGTTACGGTTTTTGGCGGTGGGCAATTAGCCGTTGAAATCCTTCCTTGGTTAGAAAAGAAAAATAATGTTCAAGTTGTAGTCCGCGACGTTGAAAAGGCCACTCAATTTTTTGCTGAAAATCTAAAAGCCAAAGCAACATTCGAAATGGTTTCTTTCGAGCAATGGGAAAAAGCGCGCCAGGAAAATTCAGCTGATCAAGAACGCCAAGCAGGGATTGAAGCAGTTGTAATTGCCGCACCAATGAGTAATGACAGATTTATGAGTCTTATTCAAAACACCCGCGGATTGAAATACATTATTGATCTTCGCGGTGAAGACGAACTATCGCTTAAAGATGGTAAGTTTAATTACTTAAGTTTTTCTAAGGTAGTGGCGCAGATCGAAGCATTTAATACCCATGCTCAGGCTAAGACCCAAGCTGCCCTTTCTGAAATCAAAGAACGTACGGAAAAATTCCGTTTATTAACCATCCACCGTCCTCAAGGGTGGGATGATTTATGGTCCTAACTTTTCTAATAAATCAGTATCAGGTTTTTCATCGTGATCTTAAAGATTAGTGCCAGACAAAGTGATCTTGCGCGACTGCAAGCGTATCATGTTGGTGAAGCCTTAAAGGCAGTTCAGCCGGATCTTCAAATCCAATATCTATTCCGCAAAAGTCTTGGCGATATACAACGTTTTGCAAAAAAAAT
>JAZKJI010000016.1:2354-7813 GCA_040384405.1 Bdellovibrionota bacterium | reverse complement strand
CGTTTGAGCATATTATTTTTATCGCTAAATCGGTAAACACATCCGTATTTAAATAAAAAATCCCAGGAAAATCAGCAGTGAAACGCAATTGGTTCTGAAGTCCCACTTTAATTTCAAGAAAAACGCCCAACTGATAGTCACTTCAGATGCCAGTATTTGTTATTCCTATAAACCAATATGGAAAAGTGTTTCATATGAAAACGTATTTAAGCAAATTAGGGTTGGAGTCTTATATATATAAGAAGTATTTGGCATCAATCATGGGTTTTGATCAAAATGGGACGTTAAACAACTCAACATTTTCGGTGAAATTGACGATTTATACCTGTGAGTTGCATTCTAATTCGTGCTGAGCGTGCACGGTCTTTGCTTTTACTATAAACTACCAAGCAAATTATTTGCGCGGTACAGGGGGACATCTTGAAATCTAAGTATATAAACCAAGCATTACTTTTTGTAGGAGCTATCTTAGTAGTAGTTACCTATCAAAATTGCTCTAAGATTCAGGCAACGGCCCTACACCCAACATCTGATTTAAATAAAGCAAACGGTGATATCGTAGTAACTGACAATGGTGGAAATCAACTTCCAGTTATTGTAGAGACTCTACCATCACCGGCGCCGGCACCTGCACCGGCTCCATCTCCAACTACTCCGACAACTATGCCACCAGTAGTGATGAGTCCAAGTCCATCGCCTTCTCCTGCACCAGCGCCTGCACCAGCTCCATCACCAACTACTCCTACAACTTTGCCTCCGGTAGTTGTGAACCCAAGCCCATCACCATCACCAAGTCCAGCGCCAGCTCCTGCACCGGCCCCAGCGCCTGCACCAGCTCCAGGACCGGGTAACTCAGATAATAACAAGAAACCTCCAACTCCAGAACCGGGACCAGTGGTTCCTGCTCCGGTAGTAAGTGAATTGGTTGAGTATTGTGGATTAGATATTAAAACGATAAACAGCGTAGTAGACGTTGCACAGTTCGAAGGCGAAGACGCAAACGTAGATAGAGCTCGCGGTAAAGTATTGTTTTACTCTTCTAATCCAGATGTTGTGTTGAAGTCTCTGACGATTGATGATGCTCGTGGAAGAACTATTATCTGCGGAATCAAAGTCGATAAGATCACGCTTAAGAAAGGTCGATTAGAACTTTACCATAGCGAGATTAAAGAGATCGAAAACATGAATGGTTCAATCAAGAAAGACGCTGACTCAATCCTTCCTGCAGGGTTCTAGTAAGTAGATTTAAATTATTAAAAAGAAAAAGAGGACTATCAGGTCCTCTTTTTTTATGCCCGAAGCTGTTTGCTTCCCGGAAAAAAACGATAGCTAGTGGCTATTGCTTTAATGCAATATCGGTAAGGGAATTTAGAAAAACCCGGTATTCTTTGTGGGCCGTGATGCTTTCCAAAAAATTAAAGTCTAATAACTTTTCAATGGTTAACTGCAAACCATTCAACCGTAAGTGGAAGCGGGTAGTGACAGTCCGAAAGCGGACATCCAACGTAAACGCAATCCGAGACAAGGCCTTTAGTGTTTTCAAATGTTTTGGATCTAACTTTAAATCAGTTCCGTCGCCAATCATTTTTAAGATTGCATTAATCTGTTTCTCTTCAAGCCCCTGGAATAAGAAATTAGAATGCAGATAAGACAAAAACATAAACTTAAAAACAATTTTCTCGCCAATATCCCGCATAGCATTTTTCAAGTTTGTTCGATCTTCAAAAAGAAAAGTATAGGAATTTTGCTCGTAAAAAATTCGGTGAATGGGATCTTGGGCTTCGGAAACCGCCAAGAGTTCACAAGTATTAGAAAAAGATTCTTCCATTAATATTTGTAAGGTTCTTAGTCGCTGGCTTTCGATGCTTGCCATATCTTTAAGGCTGGTTAAGGTGTCCTTAGCGACCGCTCGGGCAACCCCGTGACATGATTCATGGAATACATAATTTTTCTTTAGCCCGTCAGAAATATCGTCCCACTCGATGGCATCACGTAAGCGCGCCGTCAGTTGCTCTAGAACAGTAACATTGTCATTTAAGGGAATAACCTTATTAGCAAGTATGCGCTCGAGCTGGCTAAAGGGTAGGGCTTGGTAGAAACTGTTTTGTTCGCTGCTAAAACTATAACCGTTTTTTATTACGGCTTCGCGCACATTCTTATAAATTCGATTATTAGTATAAAGAAAACCATCACCAAAATTTTGGGCCAAAGTTTTGTCACCTTGGCCCAAACGGTCTTGTTCAAGAAGTTTCGAGATTTTCATTTTGCCCTTTTATCTTAATGCCAGCTTTGTTCGAGCCAGAAGGTACGATAAGAGGGCAGTATCTTCCAGTGAATTAGTGCCGGTCTTGAGTATTTTTATTTTCATGATGAATAGCGGATGATCGGCCAGCACCGATGTCTGTATAAGCACCGGTCGGAGAACCTTTTACATCTTGTTTCGCCATATCAACGGCTTTGCCTTCTTCATCTGTGTAACCAGATTCCTTGGCATCTTGCAGATTCATTTCTCCGTATTCCATTACTTCAGAATCCACGGTCGCATCATAGGAACCGTCACCAGAAGAATTGGTACGGTCAGGTTTTGCCGTTAGATTCCCATTTATACTGGTAGAGGGTAAAACTGTTTGGACTGGCTTCTGAGAAGCAGTTTCTGTCTTAGAATTTTTATTCATAAAACCTCCATTTCCGTAATTTATACGAGCAATGGAGGTGCCATCTTCAAGGCAGATTGATCAGCGATAGAAGCAGAAATTTTGAATTTCCACCCCTGTCACGGGGCGATTTTGGATTAGTAATCCCAAGAAGGACCGGAAGATTTTTTACCCTTCGTGAAAATGCTTTTTTGTTCGTTCCATTTCTTTGGTTTTACAGTAGCTCCAGCATTAAATTTGCCTGACTTTTTAGGTTCAAATTTCGCGGCAGCAACGGGTTTGCGGCGATTCTCATCGCGTTTTTCCGGGCGGTCTGTACCAAAGGATTTTTTACGAGGTTCAAATTTATTATCTCGGTCTGAAGCTACGCGGGCTGCACGATCAAAAGACGGAGCTCTCGTTGGACGCTCGGCTCTTTCTGACATGCTTCGAGTTGGCCGCTCGGTTCGCTCGGACATACTTCGAACTGGGCGGTCGCCGCTCTTGTCAAAACGTGCTGGGCGAGCAGCAGTACGGTCAGGCCGGGTAGATCCACTTGATGGACGGTCGCCACCACGGGTCGGTCTGTCAGCACGAGACGGCCGGTCACCTTGAGTGGGGCGAGAGAAAGATTTTTTCTCGTCCGCATATTTATCATTTCTTTCTGGGCGATCGGGACGTGAGCCGCGGTGTTTTCCTTCGGTAGATAGTGGCTTGCGTGCCGATGGATCACGACGTTCAGGCTTTGCGGACTTTGTTGGTGATTTACCTTCACGCTCAAGACGTTTTTTCTCGTGTTTGATCGAACGATCAATAAATTTAAAATCTTTATCGACGATCACGTCTTTGGCGCCTTGAAGATAAGGTTTAATTTTGTGGTACATTTTGTTGTCAGAAGGAGTGACAAAGGTAATCGCATTTCCACCCCTACCGGCGCGGGCGGTCCGGCCAATTCGGTGTAAGTAATCTTCCGCTTGGAATGGTAAATCAAAATTTACAACGTATTCAACGTGGGGAACATCTAAGCCCCGAGCAAGTAAATCAGTCGCTACGACAATTCGGATTTCACCTTGGCGAAATTCACGCACAACGCGGTTTCTTTGTCCTTGTGACTGGCCACCGTGAATTAAGTCGGTAGAAAATCCATAATCCTTTAGATATTGGCCAACTGCTTCGCAGCTTTCTTGGTTGCCCGTGAAAACAATGACTCCGCCTTTGGTAGCATTTAATTCATCAAGCAAACGGTCATTCTTCATATCGCGATCAAGGAACAGAACTTTTTGATTTAAAGTAGCGACGGGTTCTTCAGCTTGAGCAGTTCTAATCATCACCACTTGATCACGCATAAATACTTCTGCGATAGATTCGACATTTTCGCCAAAGCTTGCGGCAAACATCATGGTTTGTGGGTTTCCACGTAATGTACTTTTGATATGTTTAAGTTGCGGGGCAAAACCCATATCGAGCATGCGATCAGCTTCATCGATAACAATTACTTCAACACCTTGAAGTAAGAGTTTGTTTGTTTGCAAATGATCATTTAATCGTCCCGGCGTTCCGATAATCAATCGGGGAATCTTTTTTAACTGGCTTGTTTGTTTTTTACCGGGAACACCACCGATTGCTAATACTGTAGTAATTGGTAACTCCGCGCATAGTTCGACAAAGATTTTATAAATTTGTTGGGCCATCTCGCGGCTGGGTGCTAGGACCAATCCACGGGCTTCGGGATTTTGTTCAAGTCGGGTCAGCAAAGACAGCGCGAACGCCAAAGTCTTACCACTTCCGGTCTGTGCTACCGCGATAAGATCAGCCCCTTCCAGTCCAACCGGGATTGCCTGCATTTGAACCTCGGTGGGTTTATTAACTGCCATTTTCTTTAAGGCTGTTTTTAACGGCGCAGCAATTGGCATTTCTTCGAAAGTTTTTAGACGCGGTAAAGAGGAAGTGTGTAATTTCATAGTGACAGACCTGTACCATAGGCGCTGGGGATGGGGTATGGATAAGACAAATTTACACTCTAAAAACGTTTTTCTACCCTGGTGTCTGTATTTAATTTATGTAAAGGCACTTATGAACCAGAAATTTCCATTCAAAAAGCGTGTTTTTTCCCAATTGGCAGGGCGTTGCCTACTTATTTCCACCGTTTTACTTGCAGTTAAATCTCCTGCGAAAGCTGCGGTAGAAGCGGTTTTTAATACTCCCGGCTTTAAGGGTGCGGCAACAACGACGGTAGAGGATAAGATTATTTCCCTGATTCGAGGGGCGCCGGCCGGGTCTTTGATTCGTGCAAGTCAATATCGCTTTGGGCGGGAAAATGTGGCTAACGAATTCATCCAGGCCAGTCAACGTGGTGTTGATGTTCGCTTTATTTTCGACGGCAATTTAAAAGATCACTTGTTAAATTCAGATCATCCGCTGAGTAAGCTGGTTACCCAGTTAAAATGCGAAGATCATTCTTGCATTACATTTTGTTCCCACGGGTCTTGTCAGGGAATTCACATTAATCACAATAAATTCATTTTATTTTCAGAACTTGATAATGGGCAAAAAAACATCGTGGCCCAAACTTCGTCTAATTTAGAAGAAGCTCAACTTCATAACTATAATGATTTAGTGGTGGTTTCTGAAAATAACTCTTTATACGAAAACTTTCTGAAGTATTGGTCAAAACTGCAGGATGATCGTTTCAGAATAAATATAAAGAATTCCGCACCGGGTGACGAAATGGTCAGTGCCTATTTCTTCCCAGTTCTTATCGGACGTGACCCGGTACTTAAGGTACTAAAGAAAACCGAATGTCATCTTCCAGGTTCTAAAATACGA
>JAZKJI010000016.1:0-2344 GCA_040384405.1 Bdellovibrionota bacterium | reverse complement strand
AGTTAAGATTGCTAAGCGACTGCGAAAGTTAGCGGATGAAGGTTGCGATGTTCAGGTAATGGTAAGAGAAGAGCCTGAGCATAAGTCTCCGGGTACAAAAATTCGCGAAACTTTGGGGAGCAACTTAAAAGTATTGCCATTTAAAACTGCGGGAATGGAAGAACCAGGTCCGAATTCAATTCATTCTAAGATTGTTTTGATTGAGGCCTCGATAGACGGGTCGAAAGACAAAAAGACTTTAGTAATGACCGGATCCCACAATTTAAATCTAACTTCTCTGCGATTAAATGACGAAGTTCTATTAAAAATTTGGGATCCAGTGGTATTTGCGGATTATCTTAAATACTGGAACCGCATGACTGTAGATGCGGCCAGTATATTACAATAAGCGCTTAAGTCAGGAATCTGTTCAGGATTAGTAACAAACGAATTGTGAACTCTCTTCTCCGCGGATACTCAAATTGCTTTGATCCATTTCATCCATAAAAATGCTGAATGAAACCCTTTTGTCGTTTGAAGTAAAATCAAACATTACGTCTTCTGTTTCCACGGTTCCTTTGACTTCTAAATCAGGTGAGTAAGTGTTAGTACGGTAAAGTGCTAGCGTGTACTTATATTTAACGCCTTCTTTTATGTCTAAAACCGGCTTTTTTTCATCTAATGTTAAAACTACTGTTTGTTTGTCGCCTTCAATTTCTCGGCATACATATTTTGTGTTAGCGTTTGCGAACGATGACATAAGGACACTTACTGCGATGACTGTTAATGTTTTCATTTTTAAACTCCCGTTTAGTTAATGAACAGACCTTACTCGATTAAGGTTGAATTCTTCCAGTGCATAGAAAGTATTCTATTATGCCAAATCGGAATTATATTAATTGCCTGTAATGGGTGTTGCCGAATCCGAGGTAACTATCGGAAATGACACTAGGACGGGAACGCGGCTTTAGAGACACTTTCCGTGTGATTTCTTATGTCCTTGGGCCACGCAGATATTAATTTCAAAAATGTTCGGCTGTCTTTTGCGTACAGGGCCCGCAGAGCCTCTTCATAATTAGTGAGATCCCCGGCCATTGCCGTCATGAACTTATGGGTAGCTTCTTGGGCCTGCCGAATTTGATCCCGGCTTTGATTTTTCTTTTTAGCGTCGTCTACCAATTTACGTAAAGTGACCGATGCCCCTCCGGGCTGAATAGCAAGCCATTCCCAATGTTGCGGCAGTAAGGTTATCTCTTTGGCTTGTACGCCTAATTTAGGCCTTCCCGGTCCTGATCGTTTATCCGGCGATAACTCTAAATCTTCTAATTTTTTTAAAACGGTTTTGGTCGGACCCCGCAGATCTAATTCAATTTGAGCGCTGGTTAGATCATCGAAAACCAAAAAAGAAATTTTTGTATCTTTTTTTAAATACTCTTTTAATTTAACGACAACATCCCGGATATCGCCTTTCGCGATCATTTTATGATCGGCAAAAGCTGTACATGTTCGGTCTAATCGAGGTTCCATGGTTTGCTCCTTACGGGGTTGGGACAATTGCGGCTTGATTACGGGGCCTACGGGAAACTTCCCGGTTAATAAAGAACATCATTAGTAAAGAAATCAGGGCCGTCGCGGTCATCAAGTATCCCAAGATATAAAACTTCTGAAGCTTTCCATCGAATCCGATAATCACAACCCAACCTGCTAACACTGACGCGAATCCACCTGCGACCTGTTGAAGTGAAGTGCTGACAGACATAAATGATCCGCGACTTGTAGGATCGGGAATTCCAGACATCAAAGTTTGGGCCGGGATCATTCGGGAAAATATCCCTATGAACATTAATGCATTTACTAAGATGACAATTGGAAGGGATGTAACTCCAAGATTCGTATAAACTAAAACCATAATGATGCTTACTACAGTACCAAAGGTAAACATTCTGTAATGCCCAATTTTATCACTATACTTACCGACCAGTGGGCCAATCACGATCGAGCATAAACCAGTGATTAAATAAATGATGGGTAAATTATCAACAGCGATTCCCATATTGTTAACCGTAAAGGCGCTGGCAAAAGGCATAATCATAAATCCACCCAGCGATAATAACGACATTGAAACGAATGCGAACAAATATCTTGGGGTTGCGATCGTGGTGTACAAGTGATGAAAGGGACTTTTATCTGGACGCATTTTTAAGTGAGCATCGATTGGTTTTAGATAAAACCAAATAAAAATTCCGGCGATCAAAGATAAAGCTACTATCATCAGAAATGGCATATGCCATCCCCAATGGTTGGATAAGAAAAGTCCTGCCGGTAATCCTAAAATTTGGCTTGCGGCAAAGGCAGTTTGTAAGAA
>JAZKJI010000015.1:0-4709 GCA_040384405.1 Bdellovibrionota bacterium | reverse complement strand
CGCCGCGAGTGCTTGGTGCTTGGCGGGAAACGATCTCAGCGACCGCCACGACGGCGTACCACAGGAGCTGAAGGCCACGATGGCCGGGTCGTTTCCCGCCAAGCATCAAGTGCTCGCGGCGGCAAAACGGCCGATCAATACTAAGGCTTAAGTAATTTAGAAATGGAGCGAGTTTTATCAGTAGGGACAGAAGCGGATTGCTCGTTCTGTTCCTGAATAGCGAGGTAAACTTCTTCGCGGTGAATTTTGGTGTCTTTGGGAGCTTCGATACCCAGGCGAACCTGTTTACCTTTGATCTGCACGACGCGAATCTTGATGTGATCATCAATCGCGATGCTTTCACCTAACTTCCTTGTTAATACGAGCATTCTACTCTCCTTGCGTTCCGTGCAATTCAGTTTTTATCCCTATCGGAAGGACAAAACGGAACTGTAGGTATAATTTCTACCTAAGAAAGTCAAGGAGACTCGACTGGACGATTTTACCGGAAGTTTCTAAAGTTGCTTTCAATGCACTATCACTTTTATTGATATCACTTACCAATTGAAACAGGTCAGCATCTTCCAGCTGAGATGCCAGAATTTTTTGATCGACTGTCGCTTTTTGAAGACTATCTACATTCGCGTTAAGCGTGGAAACCCGCGCTCCGAGCTCGGCTCGCGCATGAATCACTTGGTTAATGGATTGATCTAGATAATCTAAAGAATCCTGAATACCAGCCTTGTCGTTCGTCCTAAGGGCAATCTCTAAACCCTTTAGTGTTTGGAAAACGTTAATGCCTAAATCTTGAGTCGACGGATCTTCACTGGCCAAACGATTAGCTCGCCCAAACGAAGAAGGTCCTCGCGTTTGAACATAGTCCTCGTCTTTTAATGCTTTTTCTTGCTCGATGCGTTCTCTGTCACTTCTTAACAGATTTAAGTCTTCAACAGTGCGGGGCGATGCGGAACGATCACGGATAACTCCGTCATTGCCTAAGTTTTTACCAAGAAAAACTTTGCTGCCCGGCACATTCATCGCCAGGAATCCTTCTTTTTCGGTCTGAACTCTCATCTCGCCATCATCACCCAGATATTCACCGTTACTATCAAACGGAGACTTTTGAGTTTGGAAGCCACCGAAGATAAAACGTTCACCTAATTTTCGGTTACCAACTTGTAAAGCTTGGCTATGAATCTGCTCGACTTCCAATGCAGTAATTCGACGGCTTTCTTCATTTGAAGCTCCGTCAGAGGATTGGCCGACTGCTAGTTCTTTTGCGCGAACCAAAATATCACTTAATTCATTTAATGATTGATCGGAAAATTCCAAAAAGGATTTTGCTTGGTTAATATTTTTAACGAATTGATTATTTCCACGCTCTTCTGTTCGAGCAGATAGGACTCGGGTTGACGCCAATGGGTCGTCAGAAGGTTTTGTAACCCTCTTCTGAGTGGCAGCCTGATTCTGAAGTTCGGACATTCCTTCCCGATTCTTCTGAATATTCGAGGTCACCTGATTATATTGCATTTTATCTGCAATTCTCATTTACCCTATCCTCTTATCTTACATTCGTTTCAAACTTAAAATCGTATCAAACATCTCATCTGCAACTTTGATCACACGTGCACTTGCTTCGTAGGATTTTTGCATCTCGATCATCTTAGTTGTTTCTTCATCTAAACTGACACCGCTGATACTTTCGCGGATGTTACTCATTTGCTCTTTAATATTTTTTTGGGCCTCAAAAGCTTTTTGTGCTCTTTGTGCCAAGGCACCCACTTCACCAACTTGAGTACTATAAAAATCATCAAAAGTAGCTGACCCATCACGCATTGTTGCCCGATGCTGAAGGCTAGAGATCATATTGGAAACAGTATTATCGCCCGGAGCAAAAGCTTTTTCTCCAGCTGCAATTCTTCCAACGTCATTTAAAACTGTATTATTAACTTTAATTTTTTGGGAAGCACCCTTAACAGACTCTGGCTGCTCAAAGAAAAGAACGCCTTTTTTTCCGTAACGGTCATAACCTTCGATATGAAGTGAGTTAACTTCTTTTGCCAGGTTATAAGCCAGCTCATCATTCTTCGCGACGAATTCTTCTATTGTCTTATCTCGAACTTCCAAACATCCACCAAGTTTTCCACCGGTGAAATTATTTGTAATTTGAAATAGAGTTCCGTTTTCAGAATTCTTAAAAAAGACTTCCGTGCGGTCACGTTCGCCAGTCGTTTTAGCGATAAGTTCATTAGAAGACATTCCCGAAACAAGGATTGCCGTATTGCCTGCGGTAATGGAAACCATTCCGTCTTTTCCTTCGGCCCAAGTGATATCAACTTTTTCGCCAAGCTTTTTAATCATTAAATCCCGGCGGTCACGTTCGTCATTGGCCACGTTACCTTGTACTTCAACGCCCAGAATTTTTTCATTCAAAGAGGCAATTTCTTTTGCAGCCTGATTAATTTCGCCGACGCTGACTTGAATTTGTCCATCAAGATCATTCTGAACACCGCGAAGCTGTTCATTCACGCGCCCGAAATCTTTTGTTAAGGCAGAGGCTGATTCCTTAACCATTGTTCTTGAAGCTAAGCTTTCCGGATTGTTGGAAAGCTCTCGGAAACCGTTAAAGAAATCAGTCATGTACTGATTTAAGCCCTTATTTTGTTGTTCATTATAAATTTGCTCGACACGCGCTAGTGACTGCGAGCGGGAATCCTGAAAACCAGTTAACGTATCTTCTTTTTGAATTTGTTTTTCTAACCAAGGATTATTTGTGCGAGTTACTTGGGAAGCTTTTGCACCAGTTCCGATGCGAAGCTGTCCTTCGCCGACGGGCTGATTGGCAACCAGTTCCACGCGTTGGCGTGAATAACCTTCAGTCGACTTGTTCGCAATATTATGCGCGACAGTCGCTATTCCGGTTTGGCTATTCGAAAGGGCACGTCGTCCCGTATCGAGTAACTGGTTTATCTTTGCCATCCTAGTCCTTCTACAAGGATCATCCTGATCCTGTTGCAACGGCAGTATTGCCTACTTGCTATGCTTCCCGGCTAACGAAATGCCCAGCTTGTTCCGGGCCTTTTCCTAATTTTCCCTTTTTCTGATAAGTTTTTTTACCAGATAAAGTGTCTTTAATATTTGTAAGTGCTCCACCTAAAACTTTTAACGCATTTTCTGCGTACTCTCGGTTTTGTGCATTGATATCTTGTACACGCGCGATCAAAGTTCTTAGGTCATCTCGCTTTTTTAATAACTGAGGTCTTAAGTCACCAGCCATTTCGGCGATTTCTTTTAAGCTGGCGTTTGGTTTTCCCAGTTGCTGTCCGATTTGTAAAACAAGAGCTTCACGATTTTTTTCAGCAAGGGTAATTTTCTGAAGTAGCATTTCTTTAGAAACATTGGCTTGTTCGATTCTTTCACCTTCGGCCGAAATGAGGCCGCGGTGTTCCTCCCACAAGGAAGCTTCCAGCTCTACGTAAAAGCTCTGAAGGGTTTCCAAGTTTTGATATAGGGGGGCAAAGTAATTCATTAAACAATCCGTTGTTTAAATAAAGTTTTAATTAAGTAGACGTATCTAAATGCTCGTCTACCATGCGGTCAGCAATTGCCTTCGCATCGATTTTATAATTTCCAGAATCTATAAGTGATCTGAATTTCGCAACCTTAGCTTCATCAACATCCGGAGCCGCCATCGCTAATTCCTTGATGCGTTTTGCTTCTTGCGCTTTCGGGGAAACATCTACTTTCGTAGCTGCTGCTAAATCACCAGGTAATGATTTTCCATCAGCAATTGTAGATTTGCCGACGCCAGATTTATCTTTAGTCTTATCAAGCTTTGCGCCGTCGATAAGGTTTAGATTTTGCCCTACTTTGTTATGAGTGATCTTCACTGACCACCTCCCTCTTTGTTGCTTTGAGAAATCTCAAAGTAATACAATAAGTGTATCACAATGAGCCTGTGTCACCTAGTTCTTCCACAGGGGTTTTAGTACCCTCCCCTAAGGACCAGAAGAACTCGTTCGCTTCAGGACTTAATAGTCCAATCTTTTGTCCAGCTTGTATTTTTTGCCCTTTTTCCAAGGTCCCGGCAGTGCCGCGAAAGCTAAGCCTAGAGCTAAGACCATCCGCATGATCAATTTTTAAAAGGTATCCATCAGACCCTAAAGACGTCTTTTCCCGAAGCACGCCATCCCAAGGGGATTGAACGGAAACAATATCTTTAGATCCAGCAGGACGAGAAAATGTAATATCAGTTTGGCCGGCTTTAGGCATCACGGCAGAACCTTTGAAAACAGCAGCGTCTTTCATATCAAGCGGACCTTTTGGTTTAACTTGAATGTTTTGACCACCATACTTTTGCATCAACTGATCATAAATCATATCCGCCATACCAATGCCACCCTTGTTGGTCCACTGGTCAACGTACTCATCATCAAGTTGTTGTTTAAATATTTTTTCACCATTAGAAACGTTAACCAGACCACTCTCTTGAACAGTAGTCCGCATGGCCTTAACCATTTCGCCAAGAAATTGTTTTTCATACATCTTAGCAGCATCTTTAAACTGAGTTTCAACATCCTTATTAACAGGAGGAGGATAATAAACCTTATCAAGTTTACCAACAGCCATCAGCAACCACCAGATTTTAAAAAGTTAGAATAAACAGAATCCGTAACGGAAGAATGATAACCAGAACTTGCATTCCGAACAGTGGCGACTTCCGTAGCCGA
>JAZKJI010000014.1:563-3386 GCA_040384405.1 Bdellovibrionota bacterium | reverse complement strand
CATTGCAGAATCTATTTGATGGGTAAATCCCATATGAAGTGCCATGTTCTGACTATAATCATGTTTTACACCTGCGAGGGCCTCTAAAGCCGACATACTTCGATCCGTATCTTGGTCGATAGATACCGCCGGTCTGCTTCCGTAAAGTTCCAATATTAATTTGGTATTGATGGTTGAAAATAAATAACTTCCTGCCATCGAATAAATCCATTGATCCTTCATTGGAACAAACGGCACACCTGCTAGCGGAGTCCCTGGATTTCGCTTTCTATATCCAGCGTTTACTCCCAAGGCCCACTTGGATTTAAAAGTTGTATCGGCCGCTAATTCATAATTCCAAGTTAAACCAGGATTGCGACCTGCAAATGGATTATCTTCAATCAAGTTGCGATTAACCGAAATGATTCCGGCAAGACCGCCGCTTTCATCACCCATAAACCGATATTTCGTTCCGGCCTTTACTTCCGTAGCGCCCGTTTCGTTAAATGAAGATACGTAGTGGTCATCTTGAACTGTCTGATGCAAAACAAAGGGAACGTTGATTCCCATGTCCCATCTTTCCGTTAAACCAAACCCCAAACTTAAATCAGTTCCAAGGATTCTATCTTTACGCTTTTGACCTTTTACGAAAGTCGCATTCAAAGTGTCACTATAAGTTAAACTATTGACCGCATAGTGAGTAAACAACCCCATATTTATAATACATGGCTTTAAAGTTTCAGAGGAATGGGTGGTAACAAAGTCCAACCCATTTGTTGTCGGATTAAAGTTTTGGTAATCTGTTCCGCATATGTTTCCCCATGCCGAAGACACTCCCAACAGAAACGTCAGCGGAATGCCTAAAGCAAGGGCCTTAAAGAAAGAGGACATTATTTATCCTTCTTACAAGTTGGTGTTCCGTTTTGAGTAACCAACACGTAACCTGAACTACATGCCGTTGCTACACACGGACCAACTTCTTTATCTCCATCTGTACACACTCTGATTCCAGTTCCGTTATGAACCGAACAGGCAAACGTTTCCCCGGCGTTACAACTGTTGCCGCGAACGCACTGTCCATTTTCTAGTTTAAAACCAGGATCACATGTCGAAAGTTGGCACGGCCCATGGCCACGTCCATTTTCGTAACAATATTTAACACCTGTGCCGCCTTCAGCCGTACAAGTATCTCTTGATGATGGAGTACAATTTTGCTGAAGACATTCTCCATTTTCCAAAAACATTCCTGGATTACAGTTGTTCAACTGACAAGTTCCATAATCAAGGCCGGATTGGCTGCAAGTTTTTTCGCCCGTTCCGTTATTAAATGCACAAGTCGTTGTCGACCCCGGAGTACAAGTCTGAACAACACACACATGATCAACTAATGTATATCCAGCTTCACACCCGTTAATTTCACAAGTTCCGAAAGCACTGCCTTTACTGTTACAAGTTTTAAATCCTGATCCCGCTCCGACCGTACATGGAGTAATATTATTCGGAGTACAAATATTTGCGACGCAAGCTCCGCCCGCTTCATTATTAAATCCTGGTTTACAATCGCCCATCACGCACGACCCGTAAGCAGTTCCTTGTGCATTGCAAGTTTCAGTTGCGTAAGTTGTTGCGGTACTGCAATCACGATGTGAATCCGCAACGCAAATTGTAGGAATCGCTTGGCAGGCGCCATTTACAAGTTCATATCCCGTTTCACAACTGATCGGATCACACGGTCCGTAACCAATGCGATCAGACTTACAAGTCATACGGCCTTCGCCATGGGGAACCGTGCAATTCGCGATAACATTTGCTTCACAAATTACCGGCGCACATTGAAATGCGGTCGTACGAACAAATCCCGGTTTACAGCTTTCATAAATACAAGTGGACATCGGACCATTTTCTTCGACCCGACACCGAATTCCCGCACCAGAAGTGTCATCACATAATTGGCAAAGCCCGGTTACCAACGCCGTATGTAGAGGATCCGGATCATTAAACTTTGTTTTTGCGCAATTTTGGAAAGAGAAAATAACAACGAATGAAATTCCAATCAATGCGGCCAAGGTAGCTAAAATCTTTTGATTCTTCATAAAACTCCATAGTTCAACGGTTACCGTAAGGCTCCTGCAGAAAAATGAGATTTATTAGTATATTTTAAGTATATGATAGCGAACTAGACCTTTGCACAGCTCTCAATTTTGAAATGAGAAATCAATTACTTACCGAATAAAAAAGTACGGCGGTTATGATTTTTATAAAGAGCCTCAACGAATCCGTAAATACCAAAAGCAATAAACCCGGCGGCCACTATTCCCATCAGAATATCACCGTAAGGAAGTTCTTTTAGGACCACCCATGCTTTGGCAACGCCACCTGCTTCACTGCTGTCATGATAAAATGAAGCACGCATAAAGAAAAATCCGATCATCATGAAAACAATCCCGCGCGCGATCAAACCAAACTTAGAAATCAAAACAATCGCTTTTTTATGGTCAGCAGGAATTTCCATGTCTTTACAGAATTTTTCCTTTACTGCGATGACGATCTGATAAACACCAAAGCCCGCAATAATCAAAGCCACGATACCGGTGATGACTTCACCAAAAGGCAGCACTAATAACTCGCGAGCTAAGCCTTTTTCAGATCCACCTTTGGGTGTAGAAAAATAAAATATTAAATTAATCGCGTAATAAGCTAAAAGAAAATGCGTGATCGCACCGACAACAAAAGAAATCCGTTCAATTATTTTTTTCCAATCCTGTTTTTCAGAGCGCTCGGTAATTGCTTGATACAAACGCCAAAAGGAATAACAAAATAATCCCACGGCAATTATGATTAAAA
>JAZKJI010000014.1:0-553 GCA_040384405.1 Bdellovibrionota bacterium | reverse complement strand
TTAAAAACGCATTTCCGAATTTTTGATCAAGAATTTCCCGAAGCACACTTTTGGAATCTGGCGTTTTGATCTGTCCCATTCCGAAGGCCACGAATATAGAAAAAGTTCCCATCAATAAGTAAACGACCCCGCGGGCGGCGTATCCTATTTTTGCAAACAAACTAGCATTAGAATGGATCATATTTGTCGTATTCATGAATGTGAGTATAACTAAGAAGCTTGCGTTGGGAAGTAGTTATGTCCCCACTTTTAAAAAAATTTTTTATTTTTACAGCGCAGCGAAATCTTCATTTCCGTACAGCATCGTTCTGTGAATTGTCACGGTGTTAGAAAGTAAGCAGCTGTTCTCATTCTGAAACACTGAGATTGCTTTTAAAATCAGCTGATTTGGCGTGCAACTTGAACTTGTTATATCCAAAACGAGGATCATCAATGCGCACCAATATTATTCAACTTGGATTAACAATATCAATTATTTTTTCGATTTTGCCAACTTATGCCCTGGAAGAAGGGAAGGCTGCAATTGCCTGCGAAAATTCAACGGACGCGGTTA
>JAZKJI010000013.1:3573-7211 GCA_040384405.1 Bdellovibrionota bacterium | reverse complement strand
GAAATTACTCATCTGAGTAACAACAACGGTATTGTTTTTTAAAGCTTTTTTCTCTTTCAGGAAAATTGCGCAAAGTCCGACGATATGATCACCATTTACGACTTGTCCTTTTTCGTCGACCATAATTACGCGGTCAGCATCCCCGTCCAAAGAAATCCCAACGTCGGCACGATATTCGATGACGGCTTGGGAAAGTTTCGCCGGATAAAGTGCACCGACTTTGTCGTTAATATTTAAACCATTCGGATCGTCACCTAACTGAAAAACTTCCGCGCCCAGTTCTTGAAAAATTGCAGGCGCAACTTTATAAGCGGCCCCGTGAGCGGTATCTAAAACAATTCGCAAGCCATCAAGAGTGTGCTCTAAAGGAAAAGTATTTTTCGCGTAAACAATGTAACGGCCCTGGGCATCTTCGATTCGCTTTGATCTGCCAACTTCACGGCTGGGCGGCAAATGCATGTGAAGGTCTTCGTTATGAACCATATTTTCAATAATAGATTCTTGATCCAACGAAATTTTAAACCCATCAGGTCCGAATATTTTAATACCGTTATCTTGATATTGATTATGGGAAGCCGAGATCACAATTCCGGCAGCTGCACGCATTGTTCGCGCGAGGTACCCGATTCCGGGTGTTGGAAGTGGTCCAACTAATTGGACATGAATACCCATTGAGTTTAATCCGGAAGCAAGAGCTTGCTCGATCATGTATCCCGAAAGCCGGGTGTCTTTGCCGATAACGACTTTTTTAATTCTGGTTTGCGGGCACCAGTCTTCCCGCTTGATAAGTAATCCGATTGCTTGACCAATTTTAGCCACTACCTCGGGAACCAGTGGATATTCATTAGCAGTTCCACGAATCCCGTCGGTTCCAAATAACTTTTTTTTCATAGGCCGGCGGCGTCCTTTATGATTTCTAGTTTTATCGTATTGGGTCTCATACTGAGTATCTTGATTCCTACCGGAAGGTCAATTTTGTTCGCGGGAATATCAAGTTCATGAACGCCTTCGGGTAATTCGGAAATATCGATTTTAAGAGTTTGATTTGGGGTACTTTCCATAAACCGGCGGATCGACGAGCGTGGACCAGAAACCCTAACACGTACTCGGTCTGCTGACTGCATGACAACGCTGCGACTGGTTCCTGCAATTATATCCAGATCCATAACTTTCGTATAAACGAAATCACGTCTGCCAAGAATCAGAGTCCATAGTATAAAAGCAACAATGAAGGAAAATACCAGTGTCTTTTTTTTCACGTTATACGTCCTCCATTGCAGCCAGAAGACCTTTTCTTAACGATGCGGCGTCGGCGTAACTTTGAAGCTCTCCGCCGTGTCCGATACTTACTGCCTTGGTTTCTTCACTGACGACGACAACGATCGCGTCACTTTCCAGCGTAAGCCCAAGCGCCGCTCGGTGGCGGGTACCATATTTTTTATCGACATCTGTATTTTTAGGTAGCGGCAGGAAGTTTCCTGCGGAGTGGATCTTACCATCCCGTATAAGGACTGCTCCGTCATGCAACGGACTTGTTGATGAAAAAATGGAAACCAAAAGTTCGCAAGACGTGAGCGCGCCGATGTAGGTTCCGAATTCAACCACTGAATCGATGATCATTTCTTGTTCTAAGATAATGATGGCGCCGTTACCTTTAACTTTTAACTCTTCACAGGCTTTGATAACTTCGCTGATTAGATCTAAACGCTTGCGTTCGCCAGAAACCCAAAAAGGTCTTGATCCGATTCCTGCAAGCGCGCGGCGAATTTCTGCCTGAAACAAGACGACAACGATAACGAATAAGTTTGAAAAGATTTTTTCTAAGACCCAGTTAAAAGTATAAAGCTCTAGCCAGATACTTCCAACGTAGGCTAGCGCCAGAACAACAAGTCCGCCGACTATTTGTAATGTTCCGGTAGCTTTAACGATGACGAAAACACGATAGGCAATCAGCCAAACTAATAAAAGATCGAGAACATCCTGCCATCGCAGCTGTGCGAATAGAAAAAAGATGTTCTCGAAAAAATTAACCATCAATTATGCTTATGCAGTAACCGGGTCACCGGAACCCGCTGGCTTAACATTAGTTGTTGCCGAAGCTCCAACTGAACTTGTTAAACCGCCGCCGTCACGTTTGTTATTTCGGACTTTTTCAATTTCCGCTAACGCAGCCCCATTAACTAACATTTCAACTTCTGGTCCATCGATAGTTTCAAATTGAAGTAAAGCTTCCGCAATTCGCTCTAGAGCATCACGATTATTATTCAATATGTCGACGGCCTTTGTGTACCCTTCGGAAATAATTCGAGTGATTTCTTGGTCGATCTCGTGGGCTTTCGAATCAGAATATTCATTCTGCGTTCCGCTGGACATGCCTAAGAAAACCGGTCCGTCGCTTTTTTGATAAGCTTGAGGCCCTAATTTTTCGCTCATTCCCCACTCACAAACCATACGGCGGGCGATGTCGGTTGCACGTTCAATATCGTTTCCAGCACCGGTAGTAATGTCTTTAAAAACGATTTGTTCGGCTGCGCGACCCCCGAACATGAATGCAATCATGTTTTCGGCTTTATTCTTAGTTAAGTTCAGAGTTTCTTTTTCCGGAAGAGTTTGGGTCACACCCAATGCCATTCCGCGAGGAATAATTGTCACTTTATGGATTGGATCAATACCAATTAGTTTTTTACCAACTAGGGTATGTCCAGCTTCATGGTAAGCCGTAATGCGCTTGTCCTCTTCACTGATAACCATAGAGCGGCGTTCGCTTCCCATGATGACTTTGTCTTTTGCTTTTTCGAAATCATCCATTTCCAAATATTTTTTATCAGCACGAGCTGCCACAAGTGCCGCTTCATTGACAAGATTTTCTAAATCCGCACCGGTAAATCCAGGAGTTCCGCGTGCAATTTTTTGCACTTCAACGTCAGGGCCCAATGGAGTTTTACGAGTATGAACTTGAAGAATTTGTTCACGTCCTAATAGATCAGGTTTATTCACCACTACCCGGCGATCAAAACGGCCTGGTCGTAATAACGCTGGATCAAGTACGTCAGGGCGATTGGTTGCAGCAACCATGATCACACCTTCTGAAGATTCAAAGCCATCCATTTCTACTAGTAATTGATTTAAAGTTTGTTCGCGCTCGTCATGGCCACCGCCCGTGCCGGCACCACGATGACGTCCAACCGCATCGATCTCATCGATGAAGATAAGACATGGAGCTTGTTTTTTACCTTGTTCGAAAAGATCACGGACGCGGCTGGCGCCCACACCCACGAACATTTCAACGAAGTCAGAACCAGAGATTGTAAAGAAAGGAACGCCTGCTTCACCCGCAACTGCCCGGGCTAGTAAAGTTTTACCTGTACCCGGAGAACCTACTAACAAAACGCCTTTTGGAATACGTCCACCAAGCTTGGTGTATTTTTTTGGATCTTTTAAGAAGTTAACGATTTCTTGAAGTTCATCTTTAGCTTCATCAACGCCCGCTACTTCTTTAAAAGTGACGCGGTTTTTATGTTCAGTTAGAAGTTTTGCCCGACTCTTACCGAAGGACATGGCCTTACCGCCGCCCATTTGCACTTGCCGCATAATAAATAGAAATAATCCGACGATCAATATTAGTGGTAACCAATTTG
>JAZKJI010000013.1:0-3563 GCA_040384405.1 Bdellovibrionota bacterium | reverse complement strand
ACCGCGGAGTGATTCCGGCATCTCGAAGATCTTTATAAACAGAGTCCCCGGTATTTCCGATGAATGAAAATTGAGTACCACCGTACTTTTTTTCGAACTCGGGCTTAATTTCGCCGATGAATTCCCCGGTGTCTTGTTTGATTGTGACTTTATCGGGAATGATCTCTTTATTTTCAACTGCTACCATGAATTTATTAAAATCAAAATCATGAATCACTTTTTGATTTTTAGTTTGGTATGCCTGGAACAAGAAGATTGCCAGGATAAAAAGGAAAAACCAGAAGGCCATTACTTTTTGTGTAGATTTCATATATTGATCCCCATTTCCTATTAAAATGATAGCACCAGGAAACATTCCGATACAACCGCAGCGACCGAAAAGAATTAACTTATTTTCTTTTTTCGAAAGTTATTTCTTACGAGAGACCTTTTCAAAACGAATGATGGCTTCATCCATTTTAATCAGGACACCTGATACTTTAAATATGTGGCCGTTTTTGCCTCGCGCAAGTTGCTTGAGCGTTTCTTTTATAGAATTTCTTGACCATTCATTTTCCCCAAAGGAATTGAACACATGGGAAAGCAATTGGACTTGCTCATGTTCACTCAGCAGGAGGTAAGCAGTCCAAGGGATGGTCTGGGTTTTTCCAAATTCAGCGAAAGCCTGATGCATGCTGTTAATAGGTGCGCCCTTGTCTTCGAGATTTTCAGAAATTGTCTCTAGAGATCTGGCTAATGTCGCAAGTGAGCCCGGACGTTTTTTCTCTAGACTTGGAAGAATGCCGTATCTAAGCCAGTTTCGAAAGTAGCGTTGATTTACATTAGACGGATCATCTATGAAGGAAATCTTCTCGCTAATAACAAAATCTCGAATATCTTTCCCCGAAATATTCAACAGCGGCCGAAAATGACGATTATAGAAGATTGCCATCGACTTTATTCCTTTGGGACCAACTCCCCTGATCAGTCGAATTAATCTGGTCTCTAGTAAATCTTGTTCATGATGACCCCAAGCAATGAGTGGCTCCTTAAATTGGGTATTTCTGATTAAATGATTTTTAAGAGCGGAAAGCCGGGCTTTTCTGAATTGGGATTCCGAAGTTAACACTTCCTCGTTTTGAACGGCGAAATAATGGATTTTGTGATTCTGGCAGTACTTTTTTACTAGAGCTTGAGCTTCATTTCGAAATTTCTTCTGTTCAACGTTTTTTGAGGGTCCATGGTGAAAATGAAAAACTTCTAACTTATTATTATCATGGGTGCGCCGGAAAAGTTCCAATAGTGCCATCGAATCAGCGCCGCCGGAAACCATTAAGACAAAAGATTTTCCTGTAACACCCTGGTCTTTCAGATTCTGAAAAAAACGATGTTCCAGTCCGTGATGCCAGCTCAACTGATGCCCACGGATTTAAAATTACAGAACTCAAAAATACCGTGCGAACTTAATTCCCGTCCGTATCCAGAATCCTTTACACCACCAAAGGGAAGTGCGGGATCGGACCTAACCAAATCGTTAATCGTGACCATTCCGCTATCGATTGAGTTTACCGCGAGTGTCTGCGCCTTCTCGATATCGCCCGCATAAATTGAAGCGCCCAACCCGTAATCAGAAGAGTTTAACATCTGAACCGCTTGTTCAATTGTATCGTATGGAAAAATTTGTGCTGCCGGGCAAAACATTTCGACTGAAATTGTCCGTGGGGAATGTTCCTTCATCACGGCCCATCGAGGAGCAAAATAAGCCCCCTTGCTAAAAATCTCGCCTTCCATTTTCCAAGAGCGTTCAAAAAATGGAGCGAGGTGTTCCCACTCTTCTTCGAAACTCTCTTTAAATTTTTTCTGCGCGAGCGGGCCCAATTTGGTCTCTATATCTAAAGGATCACCCACTTGGAAAGTTTCAATGGCCTTCGTAAAGTGGGTTAAAAATGTATCTAACTGCGGGCGGTGAACAAAAAACCGTTTAGATGACACACAGCTTTGCCCGTTATTTTGAAGTCGCGACTTAACGCAAAGTTGCGCGGCTTTGGCTAAATCCGCATCCGGTAAAATTAGTGAGGCATCCGAGCCTCCTAGTTCCAATACTGTTTTTTTAATTGCTTGCCCCGCCTGCGAGGCAATTAGCCTTCCGGTTTTTGTACTGCCCGTGAATGAAACACCGGTTACCCTTCGATCACTGATGACCGAAGGTGCCAACTCATTTTGTAACAATAGAATTTTGAACAGTTGGATGTTGCCGAAAGTCTGCGCAAAAACTTCATCCAAGATAAGTGAACTGCCGGCGGTTTGATCCGATGGTTTCACCAATACTACGTTCCCCAATAAAAGCGTGGGAACGGTAAATCGCATAATCTGCCAAATTGGAAAATTCCAAGGCATAATTCCAAAGATGATACCCGTGGGGCAAGGGGCAACGTAAGACTTTTTAAACGACGTTTTAATTTCGTGAAGTTGTAACGACGACAATTCGATCTCTGAATAATAGACGGCTGTTGCTTCACACTTTTTGATCTCGGCCGTTGCGTCTGAAATAGGTTTACCCATTTCTTGGGCCATCATCCGCGCTAACTCGTCCCGCCTTTTACCTAAATTCTGCGCTAACTTTTTTAAAAGTCCTTGTCGATCAGTTAATGATTTATTTTTCCACTCAAGAAAGCCTTGATGGGCTTTTTCAATAACGGCTTCTAATTGATCTGACGTGATATATTCGTAATCGGAGAGTTTTTTGTCGGTAGCGGGGTTAACGGTAGAGAATTTCATCCACCTACTATAATTCAACCACCAAATGATAAGTAGAGATAACAAGCCCTATAAAGAAACTAAAAGTCAGCATTCCGTAGGCGGCGATTTTATAGAAGCGTCCAATACGCAGTGCGGTCCGGCTATAATCACCATTAGTAAAAATAGGCACAGGCTGCTTAACCGTTTGAATCAGAGCTCGGCAGCAAAGCCCCAGAGTTATAAGAAAAAATAAATGAAGGACCGTAAATTCTATCATTAGTGTTTCTTATCGGGATTTTTTCCAAAAACTAAAATTATAAAGACCTTGGTCTTGACCTTGACGGGGCCCCAATCAAATCCATGTTTATAGTAAGAAGAAGGCTACCCCTTTTAGGACTTGGGGCTTCTTTTTGGAATATTATGATCTGTTCTTTTTGGAGCTGCGAGAATCTTTGTCTTGGCCAATGGCGGATTCTTTTTTGATAATTTCTATTTCGGCGCTGATACGAAATTTATTGGTTTCCGCAAATTTTTGAATTTCTTTGGCCCAATCCACTTTAGATATAATAGTGACGATTTCTTTGGTCACTCTTTGGGTGATTTCATCTTTGGACTTACTCGCACCCTGAAGAATCGTTTGAATGACTTCCTTGGGCAGTTTTAGATCTCCAAGATAGCTACGAATTGTTTCTTCCGTTAGGAACGCAGCCGTTGTTCCCATGGTGAAAACTTTTTTTAAAGCTTCGCCTAACCCTGCGCGGGTTTCATCTCGATCTTCAGAAGATTCTTTCTTCGAATCAGCGGCCATACATCTGCTTTACGCGTTTTTGGTAGCTGCTCATCAT
>JAZKJI010000012.1:3669-6304 GCA_040384405.1 Bdellovibrionota bacterium | reverse complement strand
GCACTAATGGCCCGGTCGTCACATCCCGCCTAACCCAGGTTCCCCCCGCAGCAGGATCAAAAGTATTGGCTACATAAACGGGAATATTTCTGCGCATTGCAGGAATCAGAGTTGCGGGATGAAGGATCTTCGCGCCAAATGTGGCAAGCTCGGATGCTTCTTTAAATGAAATTTCTGAAATTGCGCGCGCATCTTTACAAAGCCTAGGATCTGTCGTTGAAATTCCGGCAACGTCTGTCCAAATTTCCAAAGCATCCGCGTGAACTGCTTCAGCTAAAATTGCTGCCGAGTAATCGCTGCCGCCACGGCCAAGTGTCGTCGTTAGTCCTTCTTCAGTCGCACCGACAAAACCTTGGGTTACGTAAATTCGATTTTCATCTTTTACATTTAGTAACGATTGGGCTTTATCCGCAATAACATGAGTCAGTGCCCTGGCTTTTCCGAATTGATCATCAGTAATTATAACTTTTCGCACATCAAACAACTCGACTTGTTTTTTAAGTCCTCGTTTTTTCGCGACCTCTCGTAAACAACAAGTAAAAATTAAACTTGATAGGCGCTCGCCTAAACTCATCAATGCGTCCATGGCGCGAGGAGAACATTCTTTTAAATAAAATATTCCGCGGCCCAGAGTCTCTAGTTCCTTAAATAATGCCTGTAGGTTTTGTTGCTCTTCCTGTGACGAAGGCCAACTAGCAATTAACTGCTGATGTCTGGATTCTATTTTTTCCAATAGTTTATTGCTAATTTCGGCTTCGCCCTTTTCACTGCTTTGTCCAAATTGAATCAGGTCGTTGGTCGTGCCTGATGTGGCCGATACGACAACGATACGGGATTTTTGATCCAGGCAAACCTCGGCACTGCTGACCATGGCTTCTTTCGTCCCCATGGATGTGCCACCGAATTTAGATACAACTATGGTGCTCATATGCCGAACACCATAACAAAACGCCTATTCAGAGTCCATCGCAACGTCCTGCAACAACCCGCGGTTTCCTAGAGTTTTTTCTCAATATGAGACCCCCTTCATTCTCTTCCACGAAAAGCCGATAAACCTCACATAACAACTCTTTGGTTCTTTCGCGAACCAAGGACAAGAAGGAGCGGTAATGAAATCCTTTGGATTTCCCCTCATCATTTCAGGTTTTGTAATTCTATTCATGGGTTCACTCACGGGCTATTACGTTCTTGAAGGCCAACTTGAAGAAGGATCAGTTACTGAGTTTGCTTCACGGTCTGAAAGCTCGACTAAGGCTTCCTTATCTGCGGAAGATCGAAAATTAGAAGATTCAAAAATTACTACAAAAGTAGATAAAGTTCCGGACGAACCAAGCGCGCTTTTTAATGATCCCGCGATTAACCAAGCATGGGGTTTAAAAAAGACCGATGCGGCCCGCGCCTGGTCCGTATCGCAAGGAAGCCGCTCGATAGTGGTGGCCGTCATCGATACCGGTATTGATATTAAGCATGAAGATTTAAAAGAAAATCTTTGGCTAAATGCCGGTGAAACTGGAAACGATTCTAAGGGTAAAGACAAATCCAAAAACGGAGTAGATGACGACAATGATGGTTTCGTCGATAACGTTTACGGTTGGAACTTTGTTTCCAATAATCATGACCTCACCGACAATCATGGACATGGTACTCATATCGCCGGAATCATCGGTGCCGTGGCAGGAAACAATAAAGGGATCAGCGGTATTGCTCCACACGTCAGCCTAATGATTCTTAAATATTACGATCCGAAAGTTCCAAACACTGACAACTTAAAAAATACAATTAAGGCATTTCGCTATGCCGTTGCCCACGGTGCAAATATTATTAACTACTCTGGCGGCGGATTGGAATTTAGCCAAGACGAACACGACGCTGTAAAAGAAGCACAAGAACGCGGAATACTGGTAGTGGCAGCAGCGGGCAATGAACGCTCTAATTCAGATGTTCATCACTATTACCCAGCTGACTATAAATTATCAAATATTATCTCTGTAACGGCCTTTGATCCAACCGTTGAAGTATTGCCATCCAGCAACTGGGGAACAGAAACCGTTGATATCGCGGCACCGGGACAAAATATTCTTTCTACCCTGCCCAACAATGCTTATGGATATATGACCGGAACTTCGCAAGCGACGGCATTCGTATCAGGCGCTGCCGCTTTAGTGATGGCTCACCGTCAGTTCTTTAAAGCGGATGACGTTAAGAAATATGTTTTATCAACGGGCGATGCGATGAGCAGTCTGTCTGCTAAAACCCGTACTTCACGCAAATTAAATTTGTATAAGTCCCTAACCATTCTTGATTCCGGAGTATCTGCTACGGGTGTGATGGCCGAAAACGGCGATGGTGAACAAAGTTTTACCTCTGACCCAAAAGCTGCACTTAAAGCAACGGGCAAAAGTAATATCAATAGCTTTGGAAAATCACTTATGGACGCGGTCAAGGCTCCGCCACAAAAGCAACGCCTTGCGAACGATCCCAAGGAAAAAGGGCTTTAAGTCCGCAGTTCCCAATTTATTCCAAACATATTTTGCCCCGGCGATATACGTCGGGAAAATTTTCTTAAAATCGACTTGCCGGATTTCTTGGCTTCTAACCTGAAGCCTATTTTGTAAATTTCTTTTCCGGGCTCGTT
>JAZKJI010000012.1:0-3659 GCA_040384405.1 Bdellovibrionota bacterium | reverse complement strand
CTCGTTCGGACTCCATATCCACCGCACGCCGCCGCATCTGCGCGAAAAAATCTAAACCGGTTAAATTATAAACTTCCTGATATTTAGCACAAGCCCAATCGATTTGGTTTCGACTCAAACACAAACGTAAAAAATCATCATGCGCGGAAACTCTTAACGGAAGTCCCATTAGCTCTTCCCACGCCCCTTCAACAGAATTTTGCTTAATTTTACTTTGATAGGCATTACACTTTGGACACATATCTTCGTGGGCTGAAAATACAAACTTACATTTCCCACAGGCTCTGGCCCATGCTTTTGAAACTGCCACTAAAGCTGGCTGCGACCAATCCCAGGAAAAACTTTGCAAACAGACTGTGCAGTCATAAAAATCTTTATGATGTATTCCTGAAGGTTCAGCCCGGTGCTGAGTTCCGCAATGGGAGCACTGAATGAGTTGACCTTTGACTTCAGCAGTCTGGGCAGCGACGATGGGCTTGGACATACATCTATGATTAAATGGCAAAATGTTTCTAGCAAGTTATTTTCGTCAGCCGGCCGCCGAGCCCTTGTTTTAGGGGTTTTAACGGGTATTTTTGCGGGCACAACCTTCATTCCCTTTCCTCCCTGGGCGGTTTTTTTTATTTACGTTCCACTGTTGATTAGTTTTTTCGAAGAAACCAGTCTCCGACGTCATTTTATGGCGGGCTGGTGGGCACAGTTCACGTTAACTTTGATTGGATTTCATTGGATTGCCTTTACCGCCAAAGAATTCGGTCAAATGCCTTGGCCCGTGGCAATTTTGGTTCTCTTAAGTTTCGCTGGATTAATGCATTTGCATATTCCAGTTGCAATGGCAGTCGCAGGTTGGTTGCGCACGAAACTTCGCCTATCCCCTGCCACAGGTTTAATTACAATTTTAATGTGTTTTATTTTGGCCGAGCGTTTTTGGCCGATGATTTTTAAGTTTCACTTTGGCTATACATTTCTTTGGGCAAAGCTTCCGATTTATCATTGGGCAGATGTCATCGGCTTTACCGGATTATCGGGTCTGATTTTTCTGGGAAATGGATTATTTTATTTAATGTGGCGAGACCGCAAAAACCTACGCCAGGTTTCAATTTTAGCATTCATTTTTATTTTAATTTTCGGCGGCCTTAATTACACCGGATCGTTCCGAGGCCAAAACCTGCCCGTTCCGGATACCAGCGTTCAATTTTTAGCGGTACAAGCAAATATTGGAAACCTCGAGCGCATCTACGCTGAAAAAGGCCGCGGTTATCAAAACGAAATTACTCAAAGATATATTAAAGAGACCGAAACCGGTTTATCAAAATTTCCAACTGCCCAAGTAGTTGTATGGCCTGAATCCGCATTTCCAGATTTTCTGGATGCTCCTTACTTAGATAATCCCCGGCAGATTGCGATAAGAGATATGATTCGGAAATTTAATCTCCCGTTTATTATCGGATCGTTTTCAAAAGAAAAAAGTTTGGGCGAAATCGACCGGGCGATTTTTAATGCGCTTTTTAGTTTCGATGCTCAAGGTGCTATGCTCCAGGGATATCGAAAATCCCAACTTCTTGCTTTTGGCGAATATTTGCCGTTCAGCGAAACTTTTCCTATCTTAAATAAATTAGTACCTTTTGTTTCAAGCTTTGGCCGCGGACCAGGTGCACAAGTAGTTCCCCTTCCCGTAAATGGCCAAAATTACCGCTTCGGTCCGCAAATTTGTTACGAGGGATTGGAGCCAGCATTTTCCCGAACCTTGGCAAACTTAGGTTCACAAGTAATGATCAACGTAACTAATGATTCTTGGTTTGGTCATACCTTTGAACCTTCCCAACATTTATATATGACCCTTGCCCGCGGTGTGGAAAATCGCCTCCCTTTATTGCGAGTTACAAATACCGGAATCACGACCGCAATTTTAGCAAATGGAACTGTATTACAGAAATCTCCAATCGATGAGGTATGGAGCGGAGTGTACGATATATCTTTTTCTTCCAACCCAAAACCCACGTTTTATGCTAGATTCGGAGATTGGGATCAATGGATTTATCTAGCGATTTTACTGATCGTCATATTTCAAGGGGTTTGGAATGTTAGAACTCGCCAGCGTTGATTGGGATTTAATTCTTGAAAATATCAGCGATCGTGCAACCAGCTTACCAGCACGCGAAAAATTAGCTCAGTTAGGGCCCCTACCAACTGCCGAAGATGCGCAACTTTCATTTGATGAAATTTCTTACGCATCGGCGGTTGTACTTTCGGGCGTACGTCCTTTCATGCAAAGTCTTGATTTGTTTTCCACTTGGATCAGTCGATTAAAAAAGCATGCATTACTTAAAACTTTAGAAATTAAAGACATCCGGCATTTTTGCATGGAAGCATTAGCACTCAAGGAAACTTTGGCGAATGTTCCTAATCCATGGACCTCAAAGGTTAGTCAGCAACTGATGGATGCCGAACGCCCGCTTTCCGCCATTGATCAAATCATGACGGCCAATGGTGATATTAGATCTGATGCAAGTGAAAAACTTTATCGACTAACGACAGAAAAAGACAAGGTTGCACGGGACGTTCAAAATACTTTGGATCGCTTAGTAAAAGATCACGACGTCGAAAATTTTCTTCAAGAAAAATTTGTCACTACCCGCGAAGGACGTTGGGTCATTCCGGTTAAAAGTGGTTCGCAGCACTTCGTTCCCGGAGTTATTCACGGCTCTTCCGCGACTAAACAAACGGTTTTTATGGAACCTGAAAAAGTCGTTCCGCTGAATAATCGCCTTCGCCAAATAGAGGTGGAAATCGAAGATGAGATTGAAAGATTACTGACGGAGCTTTCTGGATATTTAGCTGAACAAACGGCTGATTTCGAAAATACCAGAAATCTGTTAGAGACTTGCGATATCCGATTAGCGCAAGCGCAGTGGACAATCCAAGTTAAAGGCGAACCTTGTGAATTCGCGGAAAAAATTATTAGCTGAGTTGAAGCCCGACATCCCCTACTGGAACTTGCCGGAAAAAAAGTTGTGGGTAATTCTGTGACATTAGATCCCGAAAAATCCATTTTAATTTTGTCAGGACCGAATGCGGGTGGAAAAACCGTGTTGTTAAAGTCAATTGGACTTGCTTCACAAATGGCTCGCTGTGGATTACCCCCTTGCGTTGGACCCGGCTCGAAACTTCCTTTCTTTCAAAATATATTAGTGGGCATCGGGGACTCGCAAAGTGTTGATGAAGACTTAAGTACTTTTGCCGCCCATTTAAAACTATTATCTCGTTGCGCGGAAGTTACCGGATACCAAAATTTACTTTTAATTGATGAAATATGCGGTTCTACCGATCCGGAAGAAGGCGCAGCCTTGGCGAAAAGTTTTATTCGCCGATTCAGTGCAAATCATGTTTTCGCGGTTATCACTTCCCACTTAGGTTTTTTAAAATCCGGTTGGAAAGATTCCGATCCCGTTGTTAACGGCAGCCTTGAATATGACTCCAGGAGCTCAAAACCTACTTACCATTTTTTACAAGGTATTCCCGGAGATTCCCTGGCGCTATTAACCGCCGAGCGAGTCGGAATCGATGCTGACATCATTGCCAAGGCAAAAGATTATTTATCTCCAGCCAAACGCGCACAAATTGATGAACTTAAAAAAATCGAAGAACTTCGCCGTGAT
>JAZKJI010000011.1:8775-23319 GCA_040384405.1 Bdellovibrionota bacterium | reverse complement strand
ATCCACCGTGAGTGATGACCTGCCCAATAAGGCAAAAATTTTTGTCGATGGAAACTGTATCGTGTGTGACTACGAAGTTTCCCATTACAAGCGGTTGGCCCCGCAGGCATTTGAACTCGTAGATATTTCTGACCCCCAATTTCAAGCGCAGAATTTTGGATTAACACCAGAAGCCGTTCAACAACGGATGCATTTGATCACTCCAAATGGGATGGTCGTCACAGGAATCGAAGCATTTAGTTACATTTGGTCCCAAATCCCAAAGTATAAATTTGCCGCTCAGTTAATAAATTGGCCCTTAATTAATGGGGCGGCCAAAATAGGATACAACCTATTCGCGAAATACCGGCATCTGTTGCCAAAGAAAAAACGCTAAAATAAAGTTTCTGTATGAATAAAAATACTAAATTGGTGTATTCGACGGATCCCAAGGAAAACGTCAAATGTCCAAAATGTAAAAACCTAATGCCCGAGTGTACTTGTGTGCCCGATGTTCCACTAAAAAATTATAAATTCGTCGCGGTTCTAAGAATCGAGAAATCCGGCCGCGGGGGTAAGACCGTTACCGTTATTGATCAATTGCCGAAAACGGAATTATTTCTAAAGGAATTAACAAAAGAATTAAAATCAAAATGCGGTTCTGGCGGAACTTATTTAATGGATGGCAAAGAAGGCGTTATTGAAATTCAGGGTGATAAACGCGAGATGATCCGTGCGCACTTAGAAAAAAAAGGAATGAAAGTAAAAGGTTAAAAAATTGTCACTGCTTTTGACAGTGTGTTTCGGAACCCACAGTATCTATCCCCGTCTGAGACACAATATTTATTCGCATAGGAATTATTATGAAACGGCGGGAAAATAGATGAATGAAAATAAACTTACTTCTATTAGCGGCGCTGATGTTCTTTACAACGCCGACCTATTCTGCCGAAGGCAAAGCCGGCACTAAGCGATTCGACTTCCGTGATAAAGCAGATCGAAAGTGGGGAAGCCGTTGGACACTTCAAGAGTGGCTTGAACAAAAAGATCGCAATCGAATGATGGATCTGTGGCTATCGATGAACGAACCAAGCCCCTTCGAGTTTTTTATCGGTGGCACTTACCAAGATTATAAATTAATGGATCAAACAAATAATACCGAGGCACCATTCACATCTGGTACGGGCGTGATCGGCGCTTATGCGACGATTGTTGGATTGGAAGGTTTCTACGAAAACAATACTAAGGAAAAATTTAATAGTTCTGGTGGTAGTATTAACTTACGTATTATGGGAAATGCCGTTCAAGCAACCCACCTAAGCCTAAACTATGGCTATCGCTCTTTAACAACCGAAGAGACCGGTACTGAAATTGTTATTAATCAGCAATTCGCCGGAGCTGATTTAAATATATATCTGACTAAATATTTTGGTATTTCCGGTGCCTACAGATCATATATGCCTACGACCCAGGAAACCTTTGGTGAAGTTCTGGGAAATCGTACCGAAGGCGGAGTTTTCATTGATTACTCGGCATTGCGCGTTTTTGGATCCTGGTATTCTGAAAAACAAACGACCCATATTTTGCAAATTGAAAGAATCACAAACCGAACCGGGATAATGTCAGGGATTAAATTCTTTTTCTAATTTTTCAGGCTCATCTGGTTTGTTAGAAAAATAATTCTGGGTCACTAAAATAATATCCCAGTCTTTAAATCCAAGTCTTCCTACGAATGGAAGTTTTAGTGCCGGTGAAGCGAAATCTATTCCGAAAGTCATTCCAAAAATATTTATTTCAATTCCTTCGGAAAGTCCCACCGCAATTCCTAGAACTCCCCAGAAAGAAACACGAAGACCTGTTTTTGATTCAGTTAGGTCGGCAAACTTCGTTGCCCCTAACCAATCTTTCCCGATTGCGTGTGGAGGAAGCTCGACCCGCATTCCGGGAGTATTTCTGATAATATGGGAAATAAAAGTGTTGCTGTTAGGGCCTGGATATAATCGATATTGTTCGGGGTAAGGATAACTCTCTACCGCTTTTTCAATATCCGGAATCATTGCTGCTGCTTTGCCACCCCTGAGGTCATAAATTAATTCAGGGTCTCTTCCAAACCACCGGCTATCAGGCTGCCGGGCAGATTGTCTGATTACCGAAACCCCTTTAGTAACGTAAAAGCCAATTACTTCATAAACTGTATAATTAGATTCATTTTCTCTTTTAATTGCCACCCATGGATGCACACCAAAGGTACCGCGCCAGCTGTAAGCTCTTGCCGTATAGATTTGCACTACGGCGCGCTTTTCCTGGGAGGGCGTTGGTGCAATTCCAATTGGACTGCGATCTGCCGTCCGCCAGCCTTGGGCTGAACCTTTATTTCCGAATAAAAGTAAACCCAATGGAATTAACATTTTCCGTAACTTCATTAGATTTTTCTTTTTTCCAAAACATCAGCAGTAACATTAGTACTGTGTTTGACGTAGGTAGCTTTTATTACGTACTCAATTTTTTGATCTTCAATAACCGAGAAAGTCCCGCGTCTGTCGACGGGTTTAGGCGAAACAAATGTACATTGATCTTTTGGTTTAGGCGTTGTGATTTCTTTTCCTAAAACCATTTTCGTAACGGCTGGCCGGTCAATCAAAACCCAGTCTTCAATTTCACCGATTTTTTTTCCATTTTCGTAAAGTACATATCCCAATTGAAGCGCCGATCCTATAAAGAGTTAATAATATCGTCACCTTGAGCAATAGAAGAATTCATATCTTTTATCAAAGCATCAATATCACCTTCAATTTTTGCCGATTCATTTTTTAAACCCGTAATCGCCTGAGCATTAAGATTATGCTTCATAAAGATAACCTGATCCTTAAGCTTTCGAAGAACCGGGTCCATTTTTGCCTCGGACTTTTTTAAGCTTTTAAAAAATGATTCGTACTTTTTTTCAGTTTCGCCTAAGGAAGCCATGCTTTTTGCCCGCAAATCTGCTGAATCCATTTCGCCGATTTCTTTTCTCCATTCGGTAAATAAATCAGTCGCTACCGTCGACAAACGAGCCACGCTTGCGTGAACTTCGTTGGCGCGCTTTTCCGCATCTTCATAGGAAGAATTAAGTTTTTTATATTGTCGTTCTAATTTCCCGCCATCGAAACCATAAATGGCTTTTAGTTCCTCTAACGCATCTTTAAAGGATTCACCGGTTTGTTCCTGGTCTTTTTTAACGTTCTTTACTTCCTTTTTAAATAAATCCCGCTTTTCCATTCCGATTGCTTCATAGGCAGAATACTTAACATTATTAACGGCCTTTTTGATCGGATTTGCACAAGAGCCAATTAGGGGAATCAAAATTAATAAAAAAATCATTCTTAAGTTTTTCATAGCGACCTTTCGAATAGAATACTTAGGCAATATATATAGTGAAGTTCGTAATATTCAACTTCACGTTTTTTAACAATTACCAAAGATTGTTTGCTGCCAAAATCTTTTTTGTAATTTCCTTAGCCTTTGCCCCGCCCTGTAACTTCTCGGAGGTAGGGCCCGAATCGCTGAAAGAAGTAACTACGACGTATTCTTGCTCGCCGTTATCTATGTGCCCCACAAACCAGCCCAGCCGAATTTTTCTTTCTTTGTCGTAATAATTAGAACCGGTTTTACCATTTAAACGGAAATTTTTTGGCGAAGTTTCTAAATAAGTAATATCCCGGGTCAATTGCATTGCGCGCTCATTGACCGGAAGTTCACTCTTCCACAATCGTTTCATGAATTCGGCTTGTTCGTAGGAAGAAATTTTTAATCCAACTTTTTGATTAGATGGAGAAGCCAACCAAGCGTTTGTGATATTAGGAGTTAGCTCGGCATTTCCGTATTTAAAATCTTGCAAATACTTTTGAATGCGGTCCTTTCCGATTTTAGGAGTAAGTTTTTGCGAAACCCAGACTATCGAATTTTGCATCCACGTCCTGGGAGTTTGGTCTTTGTTCGCTTCAGGGCGTGAATCTTTTTTCCCGTCCCACTTTATTACTTGGTCTTCCACCGCCAATGTTCCGTTATCAAAAGCCATTACCGATAATGGAATTTTAAAAGTGGAGCTCGCAGAAGTCCTTTCCAAACAATTAGTGTCGCCAATAGCCTTATCGTAAATACCAGTTTTTAAATTATATAAAAGGAAGCATCCCCTCATATTAGGGAAAAAATCACTGCCCTCTTTTGGATTAACTGGGGCATCTTTCGGGACCGTGACGCAACCGGCGCAAAGTAATGTTAAATAAACTATTATCAGTTTTTTCATATAGTTCTCCGAATCTCTAAAGAACTTTAGTGCGTTCCCGATTTTTTGGCCAGATCTTTGCAAATTCTTGGTCGGAAGTTTAACCCAAAGGAGAATTTATGATCAAAAATATCGCGACGTTTCTGGTTTTAGCATTTGCAGCAAATGTTTATGCACAGGCCCCTGCCGCAACCCTGAATGATGCTCAAGTTGCCATGGTGCTTGTCGAAATCAACGAAGGTGAAGTTGATGCAGGTCAAATTGCAAAAGACAAAGTTCAATTACCTGAAGTAAAGAAATTTGCCAAAGACATGATTGACGAGCATAAAGCGAATAAAAAAACCTTAAAAGAGTTGGCCGATAAAGGTGACTTTGATCCAAAGAAAAGTGATTTAGCTAAATCGATCAAAGAAGAAGCTAAAGCGTCAAACAAAGAATTGAAAAAAAGTGGTAAAGACGTATTTGATAAAGCTTTCTTAGCTCAACAAATTACAATGCATGAAAAAGCATTAACATTAATTAAAGACACTTTACTTCCAAACACAAAAAATCCCGCGTTACGTGAACATTTAGAAAAAACCCAAGCATCAGTTCAAATGCATTTAGAACATGCTAAAGAGCTGAGCGCTAAGCTTTAAGATATTTAGTAAATGAGGCCGCATTAGGATTCTATCCCGATACGCTTCATGTGTGTGACCGCGGTTGTTTGCTCAATCGCGGTTTTTTATTAGATAAAAAACCCTATTAACATAGATTGCCTGTTACCGATAATTTCGATTACCTTACATTATATTTCGTATTAGCTAGGAGTTTTTGTGGGCAACTCGAAACCGTTAATGGGTAAAGTAGCACTTATAACTGGGTCCAGCAGCGGCATCGGACTTGGAATTGCCAAAGCCATGGCGGCCGAAGGTTGTACCCTTATTATCCATGGGATCGAGGAAGAATCTAAACTTCGTTTACAAGCCCAGGAAATTTCTAAACAATATTCTAACGATACCTTTTTTGTATCGTCAGACCTTACCTCTGAATCTTCACTAAAAACTTTGATGGCTCAGGTTGAAAACAAATATTCAGCTGTGGATATCTTAATTAACAACGCCGGCATCCAACATGTCGCAAGTATCGAGTCCTTTTCAATCGAGAAATGGCGTCAGCTCTTGGAAATTCATTTAACGGTTCCATTTCAACTTTGCCAATGGGCCCTTCCAAAGATGAGGGCCAAAAAATGGGGTCGCATCATTAACATTGCATCCGTTCACGGACTTGTAGCTTCTAAAAATAAATCCGCATATGTAGCCGCCAAACATGGACTTGTTGGCTTTACAAAAACCTTGGCTTTGGAAACCGCCAATTCAGGCGTTACCTGTAATGCGATTTGCCCTGGCTGGGTTAGAACTCCGTTAGTTGAAGCACAAATTGAAGACAGGGTTCGCAATGAAGGCATCACTTTCGAAAAAGCCATGCAAGCATTGGTTGGGGAAAAGCAACCTCATCATTCCTTTGTGACAGTCGAACAATTGGGGGCAATGGCCGTTTTTCTTTGCTCGGATAACTCTTCATCAATGACAGGTTCAGCGATCACGATGGATGGTGGATGGTTAGCCCAATAGATATTTAGATTTGGTATTTCATAACTAAAATCTTATTTAGAGACATTACGATTTCCGTAACTTCCGCTTTAATTTGATCTCATTTTTTACTGGCCAAAAGTATAGTCTAGAACCTGGTACATCTGCTGAATCATTTCCACGAATTTCCGATAAATTTCATACATATGGAAATAACTTACGACTGGTTTGCCAGCAAATTTAAATTAGATACTTTCGGTGAAACTTACGGCGTTAAGCCCTTACATTTCGTTTGGAAGTTTTCATTAAAAATTACGCCCGGTGAGTTGTGGCCCTACATCGCCGATACCTCGAAATTTAATCGCTACATTGGAATGGCTCCAAGAAACGAACGCGAAGAGAACGGAAAAATGGTCGTCACTTCAACTTTACTCGGAGTAAAGCAAGAGTGGGTAGAAGATCCTTGGACCTGGGTGCGCGAAAAGTCAGTTCAAAGTATTCGTTTTTACAATCACGGGATTGCAACGGCTGTAAGAAGTATGTTTATTTTGGAACCGACGATATCCGGTGTGGATTTATACATTAACTTCACATGGATTCCTAAAAACGCTTTCTCACGTTGGTTTTTGTATGTGACCGAAGATATCGTTCACAACAAATTTAAAAAAGCATTTGCCGTGATCGAGTCGCACGTTAACCGCAATCAAGATCAAAAAACTGATGCGCTTAAAAAAACAAACGACCCGCAAACTAATGTCAATTTGCCAGAGCTGGAAAAAGCAACAGCAGAATTAAGGAAACTTCCATTGGTACCTGCCATAGTTGATCAACTGGTAGAGTTTATAAAAACCGGTGATGATGCTGACCTTTACCGAATTCGCGTTATCGAGCTTGGTCGAAAATGGGGAATCCCTAAAAAAGATTTACTTCGAACTTGTATGTACGGTGTTCGCACAGGATTACTAACTATGACTTGGGACGTGATCTGTCCCCATTGCCGTGGTGTTCGTCAGGCAGCTGACAGTTTGGGACAAATAGTTGCTACTCAAGAGTGTGTTGTTTGTGAAGTGGATTTTGAAACGGACAAGCTAGAGTCCATCGAAGTGGTTTTCCACGTTCACCCAACTTTTCGTAAAGTTAATGAAGTCTTATTTTGTGCGGCAGAGCCGTCTAAAAAAGAACATATCGTCATCCAGCAAAAGATGAAGCCTGGCGCAACTTTGGAATTAACTCCATTACTTAAAGAAGGTCCTCATAAAATTCGAATTCAAGGACTATCAAAACACTTTGAATTCGAAGCCCAGATGACCGAGCCTCTGAAAGAACTCGTATGGGGCATGGATAACACTCCGGTCAAAGTCGCATGCAATACTAATCCAGTGCTAAAGTTAGAAAATAAATCAAAGCAAGACCAAATGGTCAGTGTTCACCAGTGTTGGTGGAAAGACGACGCCCTTCATCCAGCTGATATCTTTTCTATTCAAGAGTTTCAGGACGTGTTTTCTAAAGAGTCGCTTAATCCGAACGTAAAAATATCTCTTGGTGTTCAGGTACTAATGTTCACAGACATTGTTGGTTCCACCAGCTTTTATACCCGAAAAGGGGACGCAGCGGCTTTTGCGGAAGTAAAATTACATTTTCAAGATATCAATGATGTTTTAAAAAACCATAACGGAATACTAATAAAAACAATTGGTGATTCGGTAATGGCGTCATTTGGAAGCCCCGATGATGCATTTAAAGCATCACTAGCAATCCAAGGAAAGTTTAGCCCCGAGCGCGAGGATACTGCCGTACAAGTTCGTATCTCATTGCACATGGGACAAGTAATTATCGTACACCTAGCCAGTGGATTGGACCTTTTTGGATCAACGGTAAACAAGACCGCGAAACTTCAAGTTCACGCGGGCGCCGGGCAAATTGCCGTTTCCCCGGAATTATACCGTGCCTGCGATTCTGAAATTTTACATCGGTGGAAAGATCACGTTACTTTGCAGCACTCGGCCTCGGCGCTTGGCGAGCTTCCTTTGACTGCCTACGTATTTGATACTTTTAAAAAGTCAGAACAAAAAGAAATTAAAGAGAGCGCTTAAGCATCGTAGCTAACGCGCATTTGGGCGGTGAAAACCGCCTTGCCATCCCCGCTTCGAATTCCTTGAAATTGTATGACCGACGTATCGCCATCAACTTGATCTTTAGTTTGTTGAATAACTACCACATCGCCAATTTTCGTTTCCGCTAAAAAATTTACTTCGTATTCTTTTAACGTTGCGCCGGCCTTTAGGATATTTATAGGAAGCGAATCTAAAACCCACTGTGCATACTTGGTATTGTTGACGTGTTGATTTAAATCTATATCGCTGTTTCTAACCTGGAACTGAGCGGCCTCTGAGGTTTCCGCGGAAATAATAATTTTAGCAGGTTTTAAACTTAACACGTGCTCAGTCGCCCAAATTTTTGGAAAGCTACTCCAGTCAACTGCAGCTAACTTGCGCTCTTTAAGATCAATAACACTTATCGTGCTCGTTGCTTCCCCTATTTTTCTATCTTCTAAAAATAACTCGTAATCACGCATTAATAAAGTTTCCGAAACCGGCGGCCGCAACCAAGTTTTTACCATTACCGTTTTGTTCCACGCTGGCCATTCTGACATCACAAGTTTTTGCCGGGTAAAAACCCAGCCTTGGTTTTTCGGAAGTTTAATTTGCGTTTGTATGGCATGTTGCCATCCAACATCCTGAATAAAATTAAGTATGGCGTAAAGGCCCGCTTGGCCCCTTAAATTTACTAAGAATGAAGTAACTTTATATTGTTCCGTCCAAACCGTTGGGTTCATATGATTGGTTCACCCGCGAGGGTATTTGTTTGAATCTGCCTTTTAATTTCCCGACGACCAAAAATTAAAATGACTAGCGCAATTGTCGACGAGCAGGCGATGATTCCTACAATCTGTGAAATTTGGTTAAGACTAAGGATTCCGATGGATGCCGACGCCAATGCTCCACATCCCATCTGTAGAAATCCCATGAGTGCTGAAGCACTGCCTGCATTTTTAGAAAATGGTGCCAAAGCTAATGCCCCGGCATTCGGAGAAATAACTCCGAAACAACACATGAAAAGAAAGAACATTGCGACTGTTCCCACCAAATTGAAAATCCCTAATTTAGTTCCTAGATAAAATACCGTTATCACCAAAACCTGACTGCAAAGGCCATACAACATAAGTTGCTCATTAGAAAAACGGCGAAGAAATAAAACATTGAACTGACTCGACCCGATAATTCCCGCAGCAATAGCGGCAAAAATCCAACCGTATTGTTGGGCATTCACAGCGTAATGTTCCAAAAATATCACGGTTGATCCCGCCAAATAAACAAACAATCCCGAAAAAGCGATCGATGAGGCAAACACATATGTATAAAACTGAGCATTTTTAATAATGGCCAAATAGTTTTTGAAAATAGGTTTAAATTTTAAAGAAACCGTGGGGTCCGGCTGATGACTCTCGGATAATAAGAATCTGATCGCCAAAGTAAGTAACACTCCCATTCCCGCTAATACGATAAAAACGGAATGCCATCCAAATGCCGTGGATAAATATCCGCCGATGGTTGGCGCCAAAAGAGGTGAGGCACCTAAGATTAAAATCAGTAAAGAGTATACCTTGGCACTTTCTTTCATGGTGAATAGATCACGAACCATCGCCATGGAGGCTACACCCGCAGCACATCCGCCAATTGCTTGGACAAATCTCCAAGCAATTAATCCCTCGGTTGTTTTTGCAACTAAGCAAAGTAAGGAAGCTAAAATATAAATCGCTAAACCAACATACAACGGTTTCTTGCGCCCGAAACGATCCAGCAATGGTCCATAGAACAACTGACCACCCGAGAGACCAATAAAGTAACTGGATAACGAAAGCGAAATGGCAGCTACGGTTGTATTAAAATCGCTGGCAATAGTCTGAAACGCAGGTAAATACATGTCGATCGAAAAGGGGCTTAGCGCGGTCATGCAACCCAAGATCAGGATCAATAATGGTTTTTTAGTTTTTTGCATAGAAACCAAAGATAGTGCGAATTTCTTTTATAGGCACTAAGAAAACAAAAGTGCGTCGATAGAGTAAATACCCGGTCCCAACAATATTAGTGCGACCAAGATTGCAGATAAATTAATCGTATACTCATTGCCTGGCGGGTTGTTGGTAATTAAATAACCCCCACCCTTATGTCCAATAAGCGCTGCAACAACCATTGTTCCTAAGCACAATAAAGCGCCCACCCGGGTGAAAAGTCCTACAGTCATTAGAAGTCCACCGGCAATTTCGCTGACCATCGCGGCACGCGCTTGAATTGCGGGGAACGGAATTCCCAAACTTTTTAACCACCCTTCAAAACCTGCCATGCTGCCTGATCCTACGATTCCGAGTTTCCCTAAACCGTGGATGACAAAACAAATTCCGATGAAAATTCTTATGATTAATGAGCTAATGTTAACTAGCTCTGCGGATGTTCCAAGAAGTAATGTATTTAAATCCATATTTAGAACCTACCGTAGAAGACAGGGAATTCAAATGAGAATCAGACAAATGGGTTTCTCTTCGCGCTTAAAAGCACATAAAAATATACTTACACTAGAAACGTTGAAGTTTATTGCTGAATATTTAGTGGATGGTAACGCAAAACAAGCGGCATCCCGGGCTGGGATCCCGGATACCTATGCGGCCCGCCAAGGCCAATGGTTAAAAAAACATCCCATGGTCATCGCAGCGCTCGAGAGGGAATTAGATGATCGTGAAATTACAAAACTAAGAAAAAATATTTCTGAAATTGATGCCCGAATGGAAGCGTGTAAGGCTTTACTGGGATTGGATGAGATATAACTTGAACTAGTTCACCGCTCCAACAATCACGGCCCTTAGGACCGTGATCTTCAACAAATAATTAATTTAAAACCGAACGACAGGCTTTTGCGCCACCTGCACCTGCGGCATGATTGGTACCGACTTCAACAACTTGACCGCGATTTTGCGCGCGATTTTGTGCACGACTTAATTTAGCCTGCTCGATCCTTGCTTCTTCTCGGGAAAGACCGCCTAAGAAATCATTTTTATACTGAGTATACCAAGGAGTTGCTCCGGGCCATGCACTCAGTTGATATTCAAACTTCTTTGGACCCGTGCGAACTAATTTAAAAACTCCGTCCTCACCGCGTTTTCCATTTGTCTTAATATTTCCAGTCATTGGCCCATTCATCCAACCAACTGTTCCCAATGCAGGACCGATATCGCTTCTAACGATATAAAAGTCAGACGCTTTTGCGCCAGCAGCAAGAGCTAGGAACATTTGTTTTTGAACACCGGCCGCCCATGGATAATATGGCGTTCCGCTTTCGCCGATTCCTCCGACTCGAATTCCAAGTTCATTAACGTATGTTAAAAAAGTTTCGTAGAAACCTTTTCTCATTTCTGCGCGTGTTTGACGAGCATAGTGTGGAGGCAAGAATCCTGTACGTCGGTGACGTTGCAATCCAAATAATTTATGGAATGCTTCCCGCTCGCCAGCATTGATAATTTCGCGTAAATCAGATTTGGTCGTATCAAGCCCGGCGGCCCGAAGAGTTTCAATCAGTTTTTCATTTGTATCTACTTCTAAAGCTTTTTTAAGTAAAAGCGCATCGTTTGCAAGCAAAGCGTTAATGAAAGTATCAATTCGCTTTTCATCAGTTAGATCTAACTTTTTTTCTACAAATCCCGCTCTTTCACGGCGAGCAACCATTGCCGGATCTTTTGACAAATCCCATTCGTTACGTAAACCCATTATCTTGTCTAAAACGATGCCATCCTCTCGGGATAACAATTTTTCTAATTCAGCCGTCGAAAGATCTTCTTTTTCTGGCCATAGTTTCTGACCAGTTGCTGTTTCAGCCTGAAGTGTTCGCTCTTTTACGATGTTCAAGAAACCAGTGTTATCTTTAGTCATTAATACTTTTTTTAATAATCTTCCTTTATTAGCACTTAGATCTTTTACCATTTGCGGAACTGGCTTCGGAAGAATAAATTCGCTCTGCTGATAGTAATCAAACATGACCATAGTATCAGTCTTAGCAGTCTTTCCTTTTTGTACTACTTTTCCGTTAACCCGTTTCTCGGTCATTCTTTCGTACGCCAGGTGCTCACCGCGTAGTTCACGTAATTTTACGATAATTGCTTTTCTAGCATTATCTACTTTAGCATCGGTGTCGTTCATCGGAACGGTCGCGAAATGTAATATTGAAGCTTCAATAACATTTATGTCGCCTTTTGCTTTATTCGCTTCAAATCTAGATCGAATTTCAGCAATTGGTTCATGTTGGAGTTTATCAAAGTCGGCATTCATCAGTTGAGCGTCCCCTAACATTAATTTACTAATCGCAAATTGCAGATCGCCTTTGTGGGAAGGGTAATCCTTCGGTGTCATCGCTTCGTTATGGAAAAATAAAGTTCTCTCGCCCTTTGCCGCACGTTCTGTCGCCATTCGAATACGAACGTTAGCTTTTGCGATATTAATAATAGTTTGAACATACAAGTGCATAAGATTTGGATCACTCCAGTTCGCAAACCCGTTATTCCAAAAATGATTAAATCCAGCAAAAGTCTCTGGCTCATTTACGGGGTTTACCGCCGTACGGGCAACTGGTTTACGCAGGTGAGGTGGCTGGGCAGCATTATCTTCATTAAATTTCTTTTGCGCTTTAAAAATTGCGGCCAGTACGAATTCTCCCCGCTTCTCTGCGAAGTTCAAAAATTGAGGGTGATTTTGATAGCTCTTTGATGGATCAACAGTCTTATCGGCCTTCAAAGTTTCAAGTTCTTTTAAACCAGAGAAAAATAATACTGAATCAGTAACTGCGATTCCCCGTTTCCAAGCTTCGCGGTGAAAATCTAAAATACCTTCTATGGATTCAGGTCTTGTAACATCAACTTCATGGATATTAATTCCCATGCGGATATTTAAAATATCATTTGCTAATGCCTGATCTAAAAATTTATCGCGCAATTCTTTAACAGCAAAACCTGCCCAACGTTGAGTATTCCATTGGTATTGGCCCGTGTTGGCCGCGCCTGACTCTACGAAGATACCCATGTAACGTTTATTTCCCTGGTGGGAATAATAATCCAAAACCAAATCTTGAGTGGCAGAGTCACGATTCATATCTTCAGCCGATCGCTCACGCATAACTACTTTTTTAGTGTCAATTTGCATGTCGAAGTCTTCGTTTGGTCCATCGTGCAAACCACGCTTAGGTAAATATTCCTTTAATGCTTTAGCTTCTTCACTTTGCCAACCGTAAATTAATTGATTTGCTTTGCGAACTTTAGCTGAATGAGCTGCCTTTACTTTTGTTAAATCGATTTGATTTTCAACCGGTGATGAAAACGCTGAAGAAAGAAATGTCAGTACGACTATTGCTGAAATCGCGGGTCTTATTTTGATATTTAATTTGTGTAGTGCACTCATATTCTAACTCCTAAACATTCCTAAAGAATTCAATCATATGATGAATTGCAAATGTAGATCCGTTTCAAATGCATTTTAGGTTCTTTCACCGTCAGTTTTTTCGACAATGACCAAAATTAGTTAGACACAAGTTAACTCAAAGTAACGGGCATGAATGTTGTATTTAATCAGCGCTTTAGGCCCGGAGGCAATTCATGCGCGCATCAGTGTTTATGGTTTTTTCAACTGTACTAGTAGTTAGTAATTTCGCGCATGCAATCGCTTGTAAAGGTGTACTGACACCGAAATCAGTTGCCCAGAAATATAAAGAAAATAAAGCCCGTATTAAAATGGAGCGCACTAAACCTGACCGCGAAGGTGGATTGGTTCAAATTACGGGTAAAGACTTGAAGCCAGGCCAAACTTCCTTCCCTGAACGAACCCCCGCAGATCCGTTTGTATTCGAAGACGCAAAAACTGGTGAAATCCATGTCTACGGAACCCAAGTAGACGGAACTGGTTTTAGTTTCCTGAAGTATAAAAGAAAGAGTGATTTTCTGCGCGGAAAAAAACCAGAGATCGTAAATAAAAAAGTTTATCTTCCCAATGGAACCGTTGCCGAAGGTAAAGAAGCAATCTGGGATACCTACCGATTATCATACGAAACATTAAGCCAAGTGTTTTCCAAAGAGGAATTGGAATTAGCTTACGGCAAACAAGGAATTGATAAGGGATCGGATTTATATTTCGGAGGCGTCGCTTTACAAAAATCAGGGGACCTTGGCCGTTGGACAACCGATAACTGGAGAAGAAGAGTTCATCCCATTGGAACTGTAAACAATCGCCTGCAAATTTTAAAGGACCCCGTGTTTAACAAAATAAAAGATGAGGCCACCGAAACTGATTATCCAGGTTTTGGTATGCTGCCATTTTTGCCAGGAAACTATATAGGGCACGCATATGGTCCTAATTTTAAGTTAGTAAAAAATAATGAAGGAACACTAGAACTTTGGGTAATCAGCGAAGAAGTTACCCGCCGGGTAGATGCGAATGGAAAACCCGCTGAAGTGACCGAGATCATCGGCAGAAAAATGATTAGCCCTTTTCAAGCAAGTCCCGATGGAATCGTCATGGTTTCAGTAAACGGGAAAGATGGTAAGCCTCATCCGGATTCTGATCGAGGACCTGAAATGGGAAACACTAAATTATTAGAAGGCTTCCGACCCACCAGTGTAACTCCGGAAGGCCTGCG
>JAZKJI010000011.1:1391-8765 GCA_040384405.1 Bdellovibrionota bacterium | reverse complement strand
AGTATTAAAAAACGGAAAGTCAGAACTAGTAGTGGATAAGTCTTTGGAGAAAGATGAATACTCGGTAATGACCGGAAGCCAAAGCAATTTTGCTGGTGATGTTTATGATTCTTTGATTGCGGTTCGTAAGGGAAATATTTTAGGTGAGCATAAGATTGTGGAAAACCCAGATGGTAAATCTTGGAAGAAATTTTTAATGGGAATTAAAAAGAAGTACCGATTGTCGTGGGCCGGTCGCGCGACCTTTACTCAAATGGATGGTAAATGGTGGCTCGTATTTCATGGAGTTGATAAAGATATCAGACCCGATGGCTCGTACGGTGGAGTAATTCCTGCCGATACTGAAAAATATCATCGTAATATCTATGCCGTTCCCGTCGACTTTTATATCAACCTCAAAGGTGAAGTTGATATGAAAGTATTAATGTAATTTGAATATTAAATGACTACCCAAAATTGCTACGCAGGCGACTAAATAGTAAACAGTAAAATTCATTCAGATATATCTAAAATCATTAGGGATTTGTTAAAATAGGAACGTTTGGTGCATTAGTGGATAACTAAGTATGATACACCTGCGCCCAATTCGATTTTTACTGCTATTTTTATTCACCGCAATTGCCAGTATTGGGAATGCTGCTGGATCCAAGTGTTCAGTCGTTTTAGTTAAAAATAATAAAATTCCATATATAAATTACGAATTGGTTTCAGGTGAATTAATTCCCGAAGGAAAATTTACGCCAACAGGTTCTGTTTCTAAGTCCGAGCTAATTCTTACCGGTAGTAAGGTCATCGAGAATGCGATTCAAACGGATCAGATCAATCGCAACGGAACCATTCAACTTTCCCGGTTGAAGAATGGAAATATAAAAATCGTCACTTTAGGCTTTGCAAGATCTGAAGAAAATTTGTTCGAGTTAGTTCTTGGAAGTGAAAAAAAATCTCTAGATGTGCTTTCAAATGAGTTAATGCAATTTCCAAACTCTGCAATTCAATTCTCGGTATCGGGAAACAAAATTACCGGTAAATTAACTCCACTGGAAAACCTAGGGCCAGAGATGAAAACTCTGACCGCTATTGGAATTCCGAATGCACTGTCTTTCACTGGAAAGCATTCTTACCTTCCTTTCAAATTTTCTCTACAAGCCGTGCGAAATGGATGGGACAATCGTTTTCCATTGAATAAATGGACCCGGATTGGTTTGGAAAGTCCTTTTGGAACCCGGGTTGAAGACGCCAATAACCTTATAGGTTTGGAAATCGTTGGTATCGCAATCGATTTAAAGAATGAAGGAAAAGCCGTCATTGAAAAGCCCTTAGAAAATGCAAAAATCTTTGAATTCAACGGATCTGTTACTGAAATTATCGATATCAATAAAAATGGTCCCGATCCAATCTGGGTTGCCACTATAAATTCAGTTAAGGGCGAAGTTAAAAAGATAAACCTAACGGACGCGATCGGCCTAAGAGCAAAAACCTCTGGAATTCCAAAATCCATTTCTTTAAGCGGGACCGAGTTAATAGCGGCCAATGAACGCAGACAAAGAAAATTCGAAGAATACAGAAATATTCAAAAAGATCCTCCTTCTCAGAAATTTAAAGAGAGTTTTCATGACAAAATTGTTCGTGATGTTGAAAATCTTCCACCGGAGCAACGATTACGAGTTAATCAGTGGCGCACAAATATGCTTCAAACTATGTCCGGTAATATGGGTAAAACTCAATTCGAACACTTAACTCGAACGCCTGAAGACTTGGCGAGACGCCCAATAAAAGAACTTAGTGATGAATCGAAACGACCTTTCGTCGAGGAGACTCACCGACTTTTGTTCGATACTGATAGCCCCGACGGATACAATCAATGGCTAATTGATTTAGCAACTAAAGCGATGATTAAAAAAATAAAATCAAATTCCCTGCAATGGGGCCAGCGAGTTATCGAAACAAGGGATATCCATTATAATTTTCCTTACGCGGAAGGTATGCACGGAATACCCACGGCTCATACAAAGTTAGAGAATGTGCCGTTATTATCGGAAAAGGACTTACTACAAGCCGTTGATTCCCTGGCCAAACATTATGGATTCGATAAAAATCTGGGAAGTTTTCCCAAGCTAAAACTTCAACCAGGTACCAAATCAATTGGAACTCTGGAAGGAATAAGCCTTGAAGAGTCGACTCCATTCTTTTTTGAGTATTCCAGAAACCATATTTTATTTCTTGATAACTATTTTAAGAGGAAACCCCACGGACAATATGCTCATATCATGCAATGGCTTTATTTAGCGGAAAGATATTCCCATCCGTCAAAAAATAAGTTCGGGGCCTCGATGCTTAATTCACTATTCGATATTCAGGCATACTTCATGGATGACATGTTAGCAGGTGTGGTTGTTACGGATTTCGTTGGTCAAAGGGCTCCGCAGAACCCTGACCATATTAATAATACTCTTCAGCTATTTTTCCCGGTTGACTAAGTAGTTACCTAAAAAACAATTAGTGTTGAATCAAGAAGATCCTTCGATGGGACCAATTTCTCCCATCAGTCCGTTATTAAAGTCTTCGAAAGCCTGTCTAATCTCGTCCGACGTATTCATCACGAATGGGCCGTACCCAATCATTGGTTCTTCAATGGGTTCGCCACCTAAAATTAAAAGTGTCGAATCTGCTTCTGCTTCTAAGGTAAATAATTCCTCGTTGCGATCAAGGACTCCCAATTCAGCCTCGGAAAGAACTTCACCACTACCAAGTTTTACTTTTCCGTTTAACACAAAAACCAATGTAGTAAATCCTGCCGGCATTTTGAATTCAGATTTTTTCCCGCTTTTTAATTTCACGTCCCACAAATTAATTGGCGTGAAAGTTTTGGCAGGTCCCTTTGAATCCAAATAACTGCCAGCGATAACTCTTAATGTCCCGGCGTTTTCTTTGAGCTCTACAGTTGAAATGTCGGCATTTTGAATTCCCTGATATCTGGGTTTTGCCATCTTATCTTTGGCAGGAAGATTCACCCAAAGTTGTATCATTTCGAAACGGCCGCCATTCTTCGCGAAGTCCTTACCGTGCCGTTCTTCATGGACAAGGCCCGAAGCTGCAGTCATCCATTGTACGTCCCCTGGACCTATCTTACCGCCGCCACCAGCTGAATCACGGTGTTCAACTTCACCTGAATAAACGATCGTAACTGTCTCGAAACCACGATGCGGATGTTGACCCACACCTTTAATATGTTTGCTGTTAGAAGCCTCGAAGTTAGTTGGACCGCCATAGTCCATCAGAAGGAACGGCGAAATGGCCTTACCTAAATCATTATACGTAAAAATTGATCGCACTGGAAAGCCATCCCCAACCCAGTGGGGAGTGTCACTTCTTTGAGTTAATAAAAGTTTTTTCATAACTACCTCTGACCGAAGATTTTACTCCTGTATTTGGTAATTCACAATCTCAGCAGAGAGTATTGATACTCCCCGCTGGCGCACTGGTGTTACTCAATTACTTATTATCTGCAGCTGCTTTTAATTGAGCGATATCTAGTTTCGTCATCTTTAGCATCGCTTTCATAACCCGTCCCGCTTGGACCGAATCGCCACTACTCATTAATTGGCCCAACTGAGGTGGAACAATTTGCCAAGACAAACCAAATTTATCCTTTAGCCATCCACATTGGGAAGTTTTGCCTCCGTCAGCCGTTAACTTATCCCAAAAGTAATCGATTTCAGTTTGAGTCTCTGCATTTACGACAAACGAAAAAGCTTCTGACAATTTAAAGTGAGGGCCGCCGTTAAGTAAGTGGACGGTTTGACCTTCAAGTTCTATCGCTGCCACCATCAAAGTTCCTTTTGGCCCCGGCCCCGCTTCACCATAACGGCTGACATTCAAAATTTTTGAATTCTTAAATACGCTAGTATAAAAATTCATCGCTTCCTCGGCATTATTATCGAACCATAGAAACGGAGTAATTTTTTGCATAAAATCCTCTTTTAGTTAGGTGTTAAAGTTTGAAGGTAATCTTTTAACGACGCATGAAGAGAACGAAAAACTTTTCGGTCGCAAGTACTTTTAGTCATTCCGAAGGCACCTTCGTGATTCATCACGATAAATTCGGCAAGCCGGCGTGGATTTGACTCTTTATTCAAATAGCCTCGGACTTGGGCTTTTTTTAGATACTTTTCGATTCCGCCCACCCACACCTCTAATACTTCCGCCAATTTTTTTTTGAAGATAGGGTCTATCGGTGACATTTCCTGAACTAGATTATTGAGTGGGCATCCTAGGGCCAGATGTTTTTCTTCGGTAGAATCAATTATTTTACGTAAGTTTACGATGATTCCTTCCAAAGGGTTTTCGTAATCCTCTAACGGCCTTATCCATCGGTCTAATACCATTTCCCGCAAAGTTTCATCGACCAAGGCATAGCCAAGGTCTTGCTTAGTCGGAAAATGATGAAAAAAAGCGCCCTTCGTTAAATTTGTTTTATCCAATATATTATTTACGCTAGCCGCCTGAAACCCATTTACGAAGATTTCCATAAACGCGACTTCAAGTATTCGCGCACGGGTCAATTCAGGATTTCTAGTTCGCTTTTCTACCGCTTTTCCCATATTGGTCCAAATTATCCTTTAATTTAAAATACCAATTGGTATTTACAACATACCTTATGGTATGTTAATTAAAGTTAGAAGTCAACGGTTATAACAGGAGTATCAAAATGACCACATTTATTATAATTGCATTGGTGATCGTAGCGCTCATCGTATTCTTAATGCGATCCCCTAAAGATTTCAGAGTGGAGAAATCCATTACTATAAATGCACCAGCGTCGGTCATCTTCCCCCACGCTAACGACTTAAAAAAATTTTCCGTTTGGAATCCATGGAATAAAAAGGATCCGAACATCAAAGAAACTTTTAGTGGTCCCAATAACGGAGTCGGGAGTCATTCTGATTGGATTGGGAATGCACAAGTCGGCCAAGGAAATATGACAATTACCAAAAGTGAACCAAACAGTTTAGTACTGATGGATTTAACATTTATAAAGCCATTTCCAGGAACAAACTTAACTGAATTCATTCTGCGCCCTGATGGCGACAAAACGGTTTTCACGTGGGCCATGTCAGGAAAACTATGTAACATTCCAAAATTTATGAGTTTATTTATTAGTATGGATAAAATGATGGGTTCTGAATTTGAAAAAGGTCTCCAAACTCTGAAATCGATAGTTGAAGGTCAGAACCGGCAGGCGTAATGTTGATTCATGCCTTTAGATTTTAAAAAGCTTTTAACCGCCAGATTTCTTTTTACTTTTGCGGTTCAAATGCAGGCCGTTGTCTTGGGATGGCGGATTTATGAACTTTTAAAAGACCCCCTCTATCTTGGATTTATCGGACTGGCTGAAGCAATACCCGCAATCGGTTTGGCGCTGTATGCGGGATACTTAGTTGACCGTGCCCGCCCCCTCTTAGTTTATCGCAGGGTTATGTACGTCAGTCTACTTTCAGGGGTAGTTGTATTAGCAGAACATATTTTTGAAATTCATTTTCCTTTGCCAGTTCAAGTGGGATTACTTTATGCGGCGGCATTTTTAACTGGCCTTGCCCGTTCGTTTTCTCAGCCTGCGATTTTTGCGACCGTTCCGCGATTAGTAGAAAGAAATATGTTAATGCGGGCAACCGCTATGTCCAGTTCGGCGATGCAAATTGCAAGGATTGCGGGCCCTGCGTTTGGTGGATTGATTTTTGGTTTTATGGGCGCTGTCACTTCTTCAAGTATTGTATGTGTTCTGTTGTTCGGCGGAATTTTAGCAATGTTACGAATCAAAAAAGAAATTCCAGCACCGGACTCTCGACCGCATCATGCATCGATTAGGGATGAATTTTTATCCGGCGGCAGATTTGTTTTTAAACATCCTATTTTATTTCCGGCCCTTTCATTAGATATGATTTCGGTTCTATTTGGTGGAGTCACTGCCCTGTTACCTATTTTTGCCAGCGATATTTTGTTTGTGGGTCCAAAGGGGCTGGGAATGTTGCGCGCAGGACCCGCTATTGGCGCAACTTTGATGGCACTTTATTTATCGCGATCAAATCAAATGCGCACAGGGAAATGGCTTTTGTCATCGGTTGCAGGATTTGGATTTTGTATATTGCTATTTGGCATCAGCAGAAACTTCTATCTATCTTTATTTGCCTTAGCACTCAGTGGAGCATTTGATAGTATCAGCATGTTGATCAGATCTGCGGCCGTGCAGTTAACTTCGCCTGATCACATGCGTGGAAAAATATCTGCGGTAAATTCAATTTTTATTGGATCATCAAATGAAATTGGTGAATTAGAATCAGGAATTGCCGCAAAAATTCTTGGTACGGCACCGGCAGTTTATTTTGGCGGAATTATTTGTCTTATTACCGTTGCGGCGGCCGCGTATTTATCACCAAAGCTTCGCAATATGGATTTAAATAAATTAGAAGCTACGACTTAAATAAAAACGGGGGCACTTAAGCCCCCGTCCCGTCACAAGCATTGGTTTTCATCTTTCAATCCCTAGAAACGTCTCGAACAATTAAGGCATGTTAAAAGCATCTTCGATCGTGATCACTGGTGGTTGAGTTGTTCCATCTGTCGGTGGATTCTCGAAACCAGTATTAGATCCATCCGTCGGTGCTGGTGCAGGCTCTGGAGCAGGTGCCGGAGCGGGCGTTGGCTCTACCGGAGGATTTGCTGGAGGCGCCGGGATATTAACATCATTTCCATCTGTTACCGGAGTTGGATTTACTGGTCCCGGATCGATAATATTAGGATCAACCGGCGGAGTTGGCGGTGGATTTACCGGAACTTGTTGCGCTCGAGTTACTTGCAACAATTTTAGAACTGGTTTTAACAAACAAGTTCCGTTTCCTTGGACAACCACAGATTTTGCCGCATCGAAATCCATAACCATTGAATAGATGAATCCGGTTTCCAACATAAACGGTTGGGAAAGATGGATCTTAATTCCTGACTGCTGGCCACTTGGAGTTGCCATCTCACATCTGGAATCATCTGATTTAATAGCGTGATTATCTGTTCCCTTTAATACTAACCGAATCGCCGTGATCTCCATACCCGTTGGCAGATTTAAATCCTGCATAGGTAATAGGACACCATTTCTTAAAGTCATAAGATCTACTAAGCCCATATTTTGCGATACTATTAGACGACCTTGATTGCTGCCTTTTTTTACAAATAGTTCAGCGTGATCAACATTCACGAATACGCTCTTAAGGTCGCGCGACGGCGCGTCCGTTAAGCTGATCCGTAAATTACTATTTGATAAAGGGTAACTCGCCAGTGGCGTTGCTAGTGCGCCCATTAAAGAGTCGCCACTTCCGCTTCCTG
>JAZKJI010000011.1:0-1381 GCA_040384405.1 Bdellovibrionota bacterium | reverse complement strand
GTACCGTGCAGATCAGTGTCTTCCTTAACGTTTGCATAAAGCCTCCTGGAAATGTTTATTTTTCCTACACCTCAAGAATACTCCCCGAAATATTGTTTCACTAATTTTCCCATTTTTACCGGAGCATCTTGGGAAAGCTTTTGAAAATGTCGAAGTTTTATATACCAATGTTTTGCGAAATGGAGAGGTTTTGAACGATTCTAAAATGAACTGACAAATCAGTGTTTTATGGGTATCCCTGATTCCGATGAATCCCTTGGCTGATCTACCTCAAAATACGTCTGCCTTTCTGACGGCTGTATTAGAAAACCTATCCGAAGGTGTGGTTGCCTGCGACGCCAATGGCATTTTAACCACTTTTAACCGCGCTACCCGCGAATTTCACGCGCTTCCCGAAGCAGCCATTCCGCCGGAACAATGGGCCCTGCACTATAGTCTATATAAAGCCGACGGCGTGACCCCGATGAAGACCGAAGATATTCCACTTTTTTTAGCCCTTTCTGGGAAACCCGTTCGCGATATTGAAATGGTCATCGCTGCCAAAGACAAACGAAGAACTGTTCTATGTAATGGCCAAGCAATTTACGACGATCACGATAAGAAAATCGGGGCCGTCGTTACCATGCACGATATTAGCGACGTCAAAAAGGCATCAGAAGAACTCTTACTTTTTAATCGTACTTTAGAAGAGCGAGTTGCTACCCGAACTGAAGAACTTCAAAAAGCTAACGAAAAATTATCCCACGAGATTACAGAACGTAAAAAAATTCAAAGTGCACTAATCGATTCTGAAATCAGATTTAGAACTCTATTTGAACAATCCCCGCTAAGTGTCCAATTAATGTCCGTCGATGGAAAAACGATTCAAATAAACTCAGCATGGCAAAAGTTATGGGGACTTTCTGATGAATTCATTCGTGAATATATTTTTAAAGAATATAACATGCTTGAAGATCCCCAATTAATTACTAAAAATATCATGCCCATCATCAAAGAAGCATTTAATGGAAAAGCTGGAAAAATCCCGGCGATTTTCTATGATCCTGAATCAATGGGAATGCGTGAAGGCCGTGGCCGTTGGGTGGAAGCTTACATCACACCAATTTTTGATGAGTATAACCGTGTCCGCGAAGTGGTTTTAATTCACCAAGATGTGACAGAAAAAATAGAATTTGAAAAAGAAATTCATGCTGCAAAAGATGCGGCCGAAGAAGCGAACAGGTTAAAGAGTTCTTTTCTAGCAAATATGTCCCACGAGATCAGAACTCCGTTGGGCGCGATATTGGGTTTTAGCGAATTACTCAAAGATCCAAAGCTTAATCATGACGAGCGGCACGAATTTTTGGAAATCATCGGCCGCAGTGGAAAAGCATTAACCCGT
>JAZKJI010000010.1:30766-34670 GCA_040384405.1 Bdellovibrionota bacterium | reverse complement strand
TCTCAGCGACCCGCACGATGCGGTACCAAGGGAGCTGAAGGGCACGAGGCCCGGGCCTTGAAAGAGGAAAAACTTTTCCCCTCTTCCGATCTCAGCTTATTTGCTTCTCCACCAGAACTGGGATCCTACACCGTATTTAAAAGTATCGCCGGGTCTTTCAATACGCTTCGAATGTGCGTAATAAAAATATCTATTATTAAACATGAAAACGTAAGGTGCGTCCGCTGCAATGATCTCATCTATTTTTTGCATGATCTTAATGCGGTCTTTTTTATCCAAAGTTAGTCTGGCTTGATCAATCAACTTATCTACGTCGCTATTTTTGTATCCGACGAAATTAGATCCGCCTGGTACTGCGCTGCTGGAATGCCAAAGCTGTTTCAAGTCGAAATCGATGTCGCCTCCGCCCCAGGCCATTGCTGCGGCATCGAAATTAAATGAATCTACCGCTGAAACCAGATCGTCCCAGTCTAAGTTTTTTAATTCCATCGCTATTCCGGCTTTTTTCAGATCTTCTTGATACATCAACCAATATTTCTCTGCTTCTTTAGCCGGAAATAAAAGGCTGAATTTAAAGTCGACTTTTTTACCTTTAATTTTCTTATCTAATATTCCGTCCGCATCCGTGTCTTTCCAGCCGGCGCCAGCTAAAAGTTCTTGGGCTTTCACTGGATCGTACTGAAGTGCTTTAATATTTGGAGATTTATATTCGCTTCCAATGTAAACGGGGCCAGTTGCCAAATCCGATTCGCCGTAGCGGAATTTTTGATTCATTTCCTCGCGGTTCATCAAATGAGTCAGCGCGATTCTTACATTTCGATCTTGGAAAAGATCTTGGCGTAAATTCCAACCGACAAACATATAACCCTTAGGCTGAAGGTTAGTTACTTTTCGTTTAAAAATTGTTTTGCCCCATGCTGGTCCCACTGCTTTTTTGTGGTAAGCCTCTGCCAAAAAGTCGTCTTCGCTTAAGTAATCCAGTTCGCCGGCCTTTAATTTTTCGATCATGATGTTGTCGTCTTTATAGAAACGCACATCGATTTTTTCGAAATTAAATGCACCTTTCCAAAATTCATCTTTTGATGGTGCCCATTTTGTATTGCGTTTTAAAACCAATTTTTTACCGCGCTCTAATCGTTCAAATGCATAAGGACCTGACCCAACTAATGTGCTGGTTAACTTTGAGGATTTTTCCGGGTCTCCATATACGTGCTTTGGAATGATTTGCAGTAAGTTCGCAGCCACATCGAAATTTTTAAAATATTTTTCCTTCGCAAAAAATTTCACCGTAGTTGGATTTACAACTTCTACTTTTGAAAATCCTTGGAATGCAGGTGTCATATGAATAGCTTCATATTTCGGATCGAAGATCGAGTCGAAAGAGAACTTTACATCTTCAGCAGTAACGGGTTTGCCATCATGAAAGGTCGCGTCTGCACGTAACGTAAAAGTAATTTCTTTTCCGTCTTTAGAAACTTCCCATTTTTCTGCCAGACGCGGGACCCACTCGTTGGTCGCCAAATCTTTATCCAGTAAGTAGTCTAAAACTAAATCCTTAATTCTTTGGCTATAGATATCTGTACCTTTTAATGGGTGTAAAGTTTTAGGTTCTGAAATCATGTTATATATAAAGACTAATTTTTTGGGGGCAACGGGGTTTGATGCAGTCGCGGTGACTTGTTCAACCGGATCCGGAGTTACAATTGGCTGAGCGTTGGCTGTAAATGCCATCGTTAATAGAACTAATAACAAAATATTTTTCATCACTGACCCCCTATGGGTATTGAAAGGAACATCGAGCATTATTAAAGTTCCGGGAATTCCCAAATCAAAGCAAGGAAAGGGTCATTTTACTGTTAGCGTTAAGATGTTCGTAAGGTTTTGATTTTCTTCGCTCTTTAAGGAATATCTACGGACTCTCCTCGGTGCGTACAAGTACAAGCTAAAATAATGTATTTAGCAAAAGTATTATGATTCAAAAGGATAGCTTATGAAATTTGATCCGACGACCACGGTCTCTTCTGAATATGGAATTTTTGGCCTTCCTTTTACCGAAGAAGAAGCAAAAGTCGTATTAGTGCCAGTACCTTGGGAAGTAACAACTTCTTACGGAGCAGGGACAAGTCTTGGTCCTGCTTTAATCCGTCAAGCAAGTGAGCAAATTGATCTTTTTGATTTAGAAACCGGAAAGGCCTACGAAAATGGTTATCACATGCAGGCCCAGCAAGAGTGGCTATTGAAATTAAATAATGAAATGAAAAAGAAGGCCCAGAAACTGATAGGGATGGTGACTGACCTTTCTGATGATACTAAAAAAATGGATGAAATCAGAAAAGAAGTAAACGAAGCCAGCGATAAAATGTCCCAATGGGTTTATGAAAATTGCCTTTCGCTTTTAAAAAAAGGAAAGGTCGTGGGTCTTGTCGGCGGAGATCACTCTACTCCATTAGGCAATTTACGAGCGCACTCGGAATATTACAAAGGCCAAGATTGGGCAGTTCTTCACATTGATGCCCATGCTGATTTAAGAAAAGCTTATCAGGGCTTCACCCAATCTCATGCGTCCATCATGTACAACCTGATGACTTCAGACTTTAAGCCAACAAAATTAGTTCAATTGGGAATTCGGGATTTTTGCGAAGAGGAATTTGATTTCATCCAAAGCCGTGACGACATTAAAACGTATTTCGATTTAGATATTAAAAAACATCTTCTTCAGGGACAAACGTGGCACGAATTCTGTGGCTCGTTAGTTCACGAGCTTCCAAAAAATGTTTATTTATCATTTGATATTGATGGCCTTGATCCGGTTTATTGCCCACGCACAGGTACACCGGTCATTGGCGGATTATCAGTTGATCAAGTTTTCTATTTATTCAGTCAGTTGGCAGAAGCAGGTAAGAAAATTATTGGATTTGATTTAAACGAAGTTTCCACCGGCGGCTTACCTTTAGATGAAGCAGATGAATGGGATGGAAACGTTGGCGCACGAATTCTATATAAGATGTGCGGATGGGCTATGAAAACCCGGAGCCATCCATAGCTACCGGTTTTTACTTTAAGTAATATTAATTAAGATCCGCGTGCGTACCGACGGTTTAAGGATTCACGAATTTCAGCACCTTCGATGCTTAATCGTGTCCATGGGATTGCTCTAAGTCTCTCTGGCTCGATCATCTCGTCTGTCTCTTCACAAAGACCAAAAGCTCCGCTTTCGATTCTTGCTAAAGCACTTTCGATTTCCATTAGTTGAGTTCTTAAACGGTCATGCATGTTTAAGAATTCGGCTTCGGCTAGTACGCGAACTGTTTGATCAGCTTCGTCTCCGCCCTTTTCATCATTTAGATCCAAGGAAACGCGGGCTTCTTTGACGCGGTTCAGTATGTCCGCTTTGATCTTTAGAAGCTTGTCTTTGCACTCGCCAAGTAACTTTTCTGAAATCCGAGCCATGTTTAATCCTCCATAAAGTCAGTTCTGGTGTTCCAGCTCTAGGTGCCAAATTGGAACTGCTGCTATTTATCCCTGGGCCATGTAAGTTTTGCAACTAAAAATCTTAAACTTACTTAAAATTAAACGCGTTCTTAACAAAACGGCGCGTCTAATTAAGCGGCGCATCAAGTTGAAACGCACATGATCTTAAATAGATAGGACTAAGTTACTGAAATTTTCGGTTAATTGCGGGAGGAAATGAACTTTTCGAATTCTGACCGCGTTTCGCCCAAAGCATATGGATACAATAAGCGAGTCAGATGAATCTTGCCTCGTTCGATACTTTTTTTAACTGGAGTTTTTTCTGCACTTTCAAAAAATTGAAGAAAAGTTGTACCCATCGCTAAAATAGATTCAGAAACGTACTCCATTTCTGCCACATTTTTTACCGGCATCATTCGCTCTTGGCGAACCC
>JAZKJI010000010.1:28156-30756 GCA_040384405.1 Bdellovibrionota bacterium | reverse complement strand
TGTCCGAAAAGACAAATCGGGGGATGCCACCCCACTTGCGATAAAGTATTTCCATCAACTTCATCATTTTCTGAATGTGAACACGCCACATTTTAGCTAGGCCTGGATCTTTTCTGCGAAGTGAATACATCTCTCTGTGGAAGAAACGGTACTTCCAATATAATTCAAAATTTTCATCGATAAATTGAAGTGGTTGCAAAGTTTTTGATCGCTTCGGAAGCCACAACTGATATGTCTCGCGAGCCATTCGACGAAAAAGTTCTGCAATAATTTCTTCTTTATTATCGTAATGGAAGTACAAATTTCCTGGACTGATTTCTAGGGCTTTCGCGATATGGTTCGTGGAAACGGCCTGAACGCCGTTCTTATTGAAAAGCTCAATAGATGACAGAAGGATCTTTTCTTTAGTTTTCATGCAGATTTATCTATGTTACGGTTTTTTAATGCGCAAGATATTTTCATGGATGATTATAAGCGCGGCTTTTTTCTTTATGGGGAACGTCGCATGGAAATGGTTTCAAGACAGTACTCCTGAACGGGAAGCTCGCCAGCAGTTCAAAGAAGAGTACGCGTTTAAAGAAGAATTCCGTAAGCAATGGGGTTCCAATATTCAAGCAATGTCCTTTCCGACCGAAGCCCAACTGGACTACCGGGGCTCTAATAAAGACGTTCGAATTCAATATACATTAGATAGTAACCTTCAAATGAAGGCTGAGAAGCTTCTGAAATCATATAAGCCTGATTACGGTGCTATTTTCGTGATGGACGCAGAATCAGGACGAGTCCTCGCAATGGCCAGTTTCGAAAAAGAACCTGATTTCAATTCGAACCTTTCATTGATGTCTGTTTATCCTGCGGCCTCTATATTTAAGGTTGTTACTGCTACTGCGGTCGTTGATCACGCCGGAGTAAGCCCTGCACATATTATTAAATTCAACGGCGGCAATTATACTTTATTCAAGAAAAACGTAATGAGTGACCGGATCAACCGCTGGACTAGAAGGATTACTCTACGAGATGCGTTCGCTCGCTCGATCAATACAGCATTTGGCCGAATTGCATTGGAAGAATTAGAACCCAGAGATTTAAGTGAATATGCCGACCGATATTTCTTTAACCGTGAAATTCAAACTGATTTCCCCGTCGAAATGAGCTTAGCAACAATTCCCAGCGAAAAAAGTTTCGAGTTAACTCAAGTAGCTTCTGGGTATAACCGCTTTAATCGATTATCCCCGGTCCACGGTGCGATGATTGCCAGTGCCGTTATCAATGACGGTGTAATGACTACTCCTTATATCTATCAAAAAATTGAAGAACGTGATTCCGGAAATGTAATTTTTGAATCCAAGGTAGTCGATCAACACAGAGTAATGTCAGATCGATCATCAATCAAAGTTGCCGAGATGATGGGCGCAACAATTAAATCAGGAACGTCCCGCCGATCCTTCCGGCCATTAACACGTGACCGGAAATTCCGCGAACTAGAAATGGGTGGAAAAACCGGCCACTTCACCGGCGAAAATCCAAAAGGAAAAGTAGACTGGTTCGTAGGCTTCGCATCCAATGACGATCAAAAAATAGCACTAGCAGCAGTAACAGTATCAAAAAAATACTGGACAGTAAAATCAGCCCACCTAGGCCAAACATTATTCAGAGAGTATTTTAAGCAACCAGTATTAGATCGTAAGCTTTCAAGCGTAAGCAAAAAGAATTAATCCGAACCAATAAATCCAACCGGTAAGCAAATCAGAAAACGGTACGGCAAACCGCACGGAAACGGGTGCGACGAACGGCTACGGCTGCGGAAATCACCCGCGAGCAAATCTAAAAACGAACGATCAAAACTCCATCTCCACCATAACGGGACAATGATCCGATCCCGTAATATCCCCCATAACTGAAGCAAATTTCAAATTCGCTTTTAAATTTTCAGTAATACAAATGTAATCAATCCGCCAACCGCCATTAGAAATTCGAGCAAGCTCGCGGTAGGACCACCAAGAATAGACGGCAGCATCGTTTGGATGCATGTACCGGTAAGTGTCTACGAAACCCGAATTTAAATAAGTACTCATCCACTCGCGCTCTTCCGGCAAGAATCCACTTTCCTTGGATAGTCGTTTAGGATCGTAAATATCCATTTCCGTGTGGGCGATATTATAATCGCCAACGACAATCAGCTTGTCGCCTTTTTTAACTCGTTCCTGAAGATGCTCGTGCAGATCTTTTAAAAATTTTTGTTTGAAGTGGTGACGCTCTTCGCGAGCCCCGCCGTTTGGAAAATAAATATTATATAAATCAAAATGGCCATGCGAAGTAATCAGTACTCTTCCTTCGCGATCATACTCGGCAATTCCCAAACCTTTTTTGTATGCAACCGGTTCAGTCGCACAAAATGTAGCAACGCTGGAATAACCTTTTCGTTCGGCCGAGTGCCAGTAGGCCGCGGGATAACCCAAAGTTTTCACCGGGCCTTCTACCTGTTCGACCATAGCCTTTGTTTCTTGAAGGCATAAGATATCGGGTTTCTCGGCTTGCACCAAGCTATCGAGGCCCTTCCCGTAACACGCTCTGATTCCGTTGACATTCCAGCTAATGAT
>JAZKJI010000010.1:24270-28146 GCA_040384405.1 Bdellovibrionota bacterium | reverse complement strand
CAATATTATTCGGTTTTGTTTTTGATAAAATGGCAACACCACTATACCCTTTTTTAGTAGCAGGAAAATAATATTGGTAAGGATAACCCGCTTTTTCAATATCGGCAACAGGGATTTGATCTTCGTTTGCTTTAATCTCTTGAAGGCAAATCACATCAGGATTTGCACTTTGCAGCCAGTCAATGAAGCCTTTAGTGATAGCCGCTCTGATTCCGTTGACATTCCAGCTAATGATTTTCATAGTTCGAACATCATGGACGTCAAAACCCGTTTCATCCAGCATTTGCGCACTGTATATCCGTCCTTGGAAATGGTTCCTTTAGATTCCCTTATCTCTGACAACCTATTAAGCCCATTTGAATTAAAATTGCCGGCCGCGACCCTTCCGAAAATTGAAAGAGCCGTCAAACTTTGTTCTGATTTAAGGGAAAACCCCGCCTATCAAAAACAACTAAAGACCCAATTAGAGGAAAAAGGCATTACTGCCCATAACCATCGATCAATCATGATGAGTTACGACTTTCACGCAGATATGGAAGGAAATTTAAAATTAATCGAAGTAAACACTAATGCATCCTTTTTAATTTTGGGAACTCATCTTTACGAAACTGAAAATATAAAACCAGTCCCATTAAGAAACCCTTTAGCTGATTTAAAAAGTGCAATCGAGCAAGAATTAAACAGTATGGGTATTAATACGACTAAACCCCGTATTGCAATCGTTGATGAAAAACCCGAACAACAACGTTTGTATATTGAATTTGTTGTGGCGAAGGCTTTGTTCGAATCTTGGGGATGGACGGCTGCTATTAAAGATAGCTCCGAAGTAAATCCCGCTGATTACGATTTTATTTATAATCGCGACACTGATTTCTTTTTAGAGAATACCCAATTAGCTAATCTGCGGTCAGCAGCGCAAAACGGAAAGCCCGTAGTTTCACCTCATCCGGCCGAATATTTTTATTTAGCGGCAAAGGAAAGATTAGTTGAATGGAGTTCACCGGAATTAAGAAATTTAATTCCAAATTTTTCGTGGACTGAGTTGGATCAGTTTCTACTTAAAAGTGAAATTCTAAATTTAGAAAATCGAGAACGTCTTTGGACCGAAAGAAAAAAAATATTCTTTAAACCCGTTCACGCTTTTGGCGCTAAATCTTCGTTTCGCGGAGCCACAATCAGTCGGGGAACCTACGAAGGAATGCTGAATAACGAGACTCTGGCCCAGGAGTTCTTTCCGGCTCCGGAAGCCAATTTCAAGCATCAAGAAACAGATATAAAAATGAAATTTGATCTTCGATGTTACGCTTATCGCGATCGTTTGCAGATGGTGATTGCACGCCTTTATCAAGGACAAGTCACAAATTTAAGAACCACTCTCGGTGGTTTTTCATGTGTGAATTTCACACCATAACTGCATTTTCATGTCATTTTCCAAACAAAATACTGTTTTTCGCAAACCTTAAGTCCAAATTTGTGTCTCAAAAATAAACTTCTGGCCCTTCAAGCCGATAGAATAGAAGCGTGAGTGCAGTAAAACAGTTATCAACATCTTATGAACGATTTCAGCAGCTTGATGGTTATCATCCACTTCAAGATGTCGTGCCCGATAGTTGCGTCCTGTATCAAGTTCGCGAGCTAGGTCAAGGTCGTGTTAGTTACTTCAATTTCAACTTAGCAAAAGAAATGGGATTAATCCCGAATTCCCACGATCAAGTAATGACCGAAGAACTTCATGAAATGCTCATTAAAACTTTCAGTCTTCGAATTTTAAACGAGTACGATGAACTTACTCGCAAACGAACTCCTGCAAAATCTATTAAGCCCAAAAAATTTATGGCGACCCGCTATCTTCAACTCCAACATCAAAGCCGAACGGGAAAAACTTCCGGTGATGGCCGCGGTATCTGGAATGGTGTTGTAAAACATCGTGGGAAGACCTGGGACGTGTCATCACGTGGAACTGGCGTTACTTGCCTGTCCCCTGGGTTTGTTCAAGCCAATAAGCCTTTAAAGACCGGAAACACTGATTTCGGCTATGGTTGCGGACTAGCCGAGATCGATGAGTTAATCGGATGCGCAATCCAATCGGAAATTTTCCACCGCCGAGGAATCAATACCGAGCGTACACTTTGCGTAATCGACTTAGGTGGCGGCGTCGGAATTGGGGTCAGAGCAGGCCACAACTTATTAAGACCAGCCCATCTGTTCATTTATTTAAAACAAAACCGCCACGCCGAACTTCGTGCGCTTTTTAATTACTATATGGACCGCGAAAAAGAAAACGGCAACGGTACCTATTCAGTTAAATCTATGATTATGGATTTCGCTAAATTTACCGCACGCCTTGAAAGAGACTACATCTTTACTTGGGTTGCTTGGGATGGCGATAACTTATTGGCAAATGCAGGGATCATCGACTACGGAAGTATCCGGCAGTTCGGGGCCTTCCACCATCACTACCGGTATGATGACGTTGATCGTTTCTCTACCCGCTTGGTGGAACAAAAAGAACAGACTAAAAATATCATGTTAACTTTGCTTCAGATGACCGATTTCATTGAAACAAAGAACAGAAAAAAGATTTCTGATTTCCGCCATCATGCTTTGATCAAAAAATTCAATAAGGTATACGCCACTGAAGTAGAAAGCCAAATGCTTTCAAGCTTAGGCTTTACTCCGGCAGAAGCAAAGATTGTACAAACTCGTTTCAAAAAACAGTGGAAACAACTTCGCACGATGTATAAAGCAATGGAAATGTGGCACGATCCTAAAGAGAAAAAAATTGCTGACGGTGTTAATAAGCCCGCTCTTCTTTCTATGAGAATTTTCTTAAAAACCCTTTCTCATTGGTTGTCCTTTAATCCGGGACTTAGTGAAAAGGACTGCAAAGAGATTTTAAAAATTTCTACGACTCAGAAGCATTACGCGACCCTGGTTTCCCATACTGATCGCGTGGTCATGACTCAAACTTTTATTAGTACTTACCAGTTCTTGATTAAGGAATTAGGAAAGTCTTCCCAGATACTTGGGCGCATGAGCCAGGTACATTCCCAAACCAGAATTACTGGTAATGCTTTAATTCATTTAGTTGATTTAATTTCAGCCCAAAACCGCAAACGTGATCCTTTACTAACCCAAGCACTAATCGACCATGCTGTTGATCTTGGTACGGCAAGGATTGCGAATACAGCTCCTAAAGAACTTCACGTTAAAATTTTAGCGATTACAGAAGAATACTCAAAAGAGATCTAATTCTAATTTAAACCAGATTTTCCGGAAGATTTTAGGCGCTCTTTCACCCAGCGGCGAATGATTGGATATTCGTCATCTTCAAGCGTGTGGCGCTTGTTTAACTCGACCCACTCGACATCAAGGCCCGCTTCTTTAAGCTTATTGACTCCAAAGCGAGTATCATCAATATCCAAAACGTCGTCTTTAAAACCGTGAGTAAATATCCAAGGTGTACGTTTAGCTTGTTTACTAAGTGCGGTTTTCCAACGAGGAAAAAAGTGGAAGTATCCAGAAATACCCACTACCCCACCCAACTTTTTAGGATAGTTCAAGGCGAGGTCTGCACTTATCAAACAGCCCTGCGAAAAACCGAAAAGAAAAATGTTCTTACTTTTCCATCCTTGTTTTTCAAGTTGCTCTAATAACTGCATTAATTTTTGGCGAATTCGAACAACACCTTCGCGTTGGTAAGGAGGTTCGCCATACCAACTAAAGCCATCTAAAAATTTTCGAGGTGCATTTAAAAGAAGGTAATTCATTTCCGGAATTTGCATTTCTTCATCGAACTTTTGGAACGGCTTCATGCTATCACCGCGACCGTGCATAACGATCATTAGTTTGTCTGATTTACGCCGAGCCGGAATA
>JAZKJI010000010.1:20816-24242 GCA_040384405.1 Bdellovibrionota bacterium | reverse complement strand
CAGGTTCAACTTGAAGCATGTGTACCCTCTTATCGATGTTCACATTGAAGGACTTGCGCTGCCCTTTCTACTTCAAGATCAGGGGTACCCGTCAAGGCTTGTGTCGTACCCAAGTTACATTTACCAGGTGCTTGATTTGCCGCTAAAAGTAATTCTGAAGATCCTTCAGAAACCGCGGCAGAAGCACTGTCTAACCCTTTAACCGGAGCACGTAATGGGAACAAATATAAACTGCCCTCGTGGTCAGCATCGTCGTAAGTAACCGGAATTTCTACTTGCGGTATAATTCCCGTCAATTGCGGACTTCGACCAGAAGGAAGATAGTAAAATCCTTTGGTTCTGAAATGGTAAAGCCCCTCAAAACCCTCTAACTCTTCCGGCTCTTGAAATGAACCTTTACCAAATGATCGAGATCCTACGACAGTAGCTCTATTGTACTCTTGAAGGCTTCCGGCAAGGATTTCAGCGGCACTTGCAGAGCCGTCGTTAATCAGAATCGCAAGAGGCTTAGAGTAAAGCTTTTCCTCTTTACCAAAATAAACTTCTTCTGGACCTTCATTTTCAAAATAACGAATCGAAAAGATTTCTTTATCAGCGCCAACGAACAAACTCGCTACACAAGAGGCTTCAACCATTTGCCCGCCGGAATTATCCCGCAAATCTAAAATTAAACCTGCAATTTCTTGTTTTTGCAGGCTTTGAATTTCTGATTTAACTTTCTCACAAAGTCCCTTAGAGAACTTGCTGATTGCCATTAAAGCAACTTTCGGACTTTCGGAAATGATTTTGGTGTTAACCGTAGAATAGGTAAAATCCTGCATCGCAATTTTGATATCCAGCACTTCCGTGCCTCTACGAAGTACAATTGCAATATCATTACTTTTTTGTTGGCGCGATTTGATAATTTCAGGAAGCCTTGCGATTTGGGAGCCATCAATTTTTTGACCATCTAGATTTACGATTTGATCACCAACTAATGCTCCCGCTTTTTCCATCGGAGATCCGGGAACGATTTTTTTAATGATGAGTCCGTCGCCTTTTTTAGCAACGATGAAACCTAAAGATTTAGATCTATGATCTGATTTAGAAACTACTTCTTGGAAGTAACGTTTAGGAACTAAATAGGAATGTGGGTCTTCTGCGACTGACAAATAAGCATTAAGTGCAACACCCAATGCTCCGGGTTTTTGTTGCGGCTGAAGGTCTGCAACTAACTCGGCTGCGATTTGTACGAAACTAAATGAAGTGGAAAGAGGCTCGATCCCTCCCCAGGTCTTAAGCCTCTCCACTTCACTGCCGGTATTTTCCCCAAGTCCGGCTGCAATTTCCCCCGTTGGCAAAACGTGTTTTTGAACACGACTGGCTAATACAGACACTGCATTTGCACATGCCAAGAACTGTCGTTTACTGGCAGAGCAATTTTCCCGGCTTAACACACTAAGAAGATGTCCAGTGTTAAGTCCTGTTTCCACCCAATACTGCTCTACTGATTTCGCAGAAGTTTCCCCGGTGCTGTTTAAGCACTCACTTCTGATCCCCATTACCCCCACGGCAATAACGAAACTGGTTAAAATGTTTTTACGTGCCCCCATTTTTATCCCCAATTTCCCCTCCGCTGGTGACGTAAAAGAGCAACGTCGGTGCCACGCGTAGTTTGGTTTAATACGAATAGGACGGTGTTTTTTGGAGGAATTACCAGCTCGTTGAAAGGTTCCACATCTATTTTGCCTCGGCCGTGCTTGTCTGCCCCAGGCCTTTCCGGTACTGTAAAAAATACTATGGTACTAGTCACCGGCGCCAACGGATTTATTGGCAGCATGATCTTGAAAGACCTATTCGAAAATTCCGCAGATTATTCGGTGGCATCCCATGATCTGGACTTGAAATCGTTGGTGGGCGTGGATTCGGTGCCGTTATCTGAACGTAATTTAATTCCAACGAATTCCAACATTAAATTCTTGGCTAAAGACGAGTTGTGGGATTTTTTGAAGACTCCGGAAGCTCATAAATTAACTTGGATTATACATATGGGCGCGTGCTCTTCCACAACGGAAACTAATTGGCAGTTCTTGGAAGAAAATAACGTTTACTATTCCCAACGGCTTTTCGAATGGTGTGCAGAACACAAAAGAAACTTAATTTATGCCAGCAGTGCCGCAACCTATGGTGACGGAGCCGTTGGCTTTGATGACCGCAAATCAATTTCAATGCTTCAGCCTCTTAATTTGTACGGCCATTCAAAACATATTTTTGATGAGTGGGTTCTGACCCAAAGAAAAACTCCGCCCCACTGGTATGGCCTTAAATTTTTCAATGTATATGGTCCCCAAGAAGATCATAAAAAAGATATGTCCAGCATTGCTTATAAGGCATTTCATCAAATTAAAGCGACTGGGGAACTTGGTTTGTTTAAAAGTTATCATCCGGATTACAAAGATGGTGAACAGAAGAGAGACTTCGTTTACGTCAAAGATATTTGCTTTTGGATGCGGGAATTGATGGTTCGAAAACCAAAGAATGATATTTATAATATGGGCTCTGGAAAAGCGCGTACCTGGCTCGACCTAGGGAATGCTGTATTTTCAGCGCTTGAAATTAAACCAAAAATTAAATGGCTAGAGATGCCTGAAAATTTAAAAACCCAATATCAATATTTTACCGAAGCATCTATGGAGAAATGGAAGCAGCAAGGATTGAGCTCGCCCCGTTGGTCCCTTGAAGATGGTGTAAAAGACTACGTTACGACTTACCTTAAAAAAGTTTACGGGTAATTTCGTATGCAATCCCTACCTTTTCATTTACGAAAATATATTGTCGAACAAGATGATGCGAAATACTCGCCGATTGATCACGCGACGTGGAGATTTATTTTACGTAGCCTCCGAAACTTTCACTCTTCCCATGCGCATCCCGCTTATCTAAAGGGGTTAGAGGACACCGGAATCGAAATCGATCATATTCCAAGTATTCGAGACATAAGTAGTAAGCTTGAAAAATTCGGATGGCGCGCGCTCCCTGTTAGCGGCTTTATTCCTCCAGCAGCGTTTATGGAACTTCAAGCCTTAAACGTTTTACCGATTGCTTCTGACATGAGATCGATTGATCACTTACTTTATACTCCTGCTCCGGATATTGTTCATGAAGCCGCTGGCCATGCACCTTTGTTATCCCATCCCGAATACGCAAATTATTTACGTCAATATGCTCAAGTGGCAAAGATGTCGATCATTAGCCAAGAGGACCTAAATTTATATGAAGCAATTCGCGAGCTATCAGACCTAAAAGAAAATCCCGCATCGACTGAGGAACAAATTTTATCTGCAGAAAAACGACTCGAACAAACCTCAAAAGGGATAACCGATATTTCTGAAGCGACCCAGTTGGGTCGCATGAATTGGTGGACAGCAGAGTACGGACTTATCGGAG
>JAZKJI010000010.1:0-20806 GCA_040384405.1 Bdellovibrionota bacterium | reverse complement strand
GGCGGGCTGGATCTGTCACAGCTTCCGTTCGATTTGAAAGATCCCAAGATCTTTGGTGCGGGATTACTTTCTTCAGTTGGTGAAGCCAGATGGTGTTTAAGCGATAAAGTTAAAAAACTTCCATTGACCATTGATTGCGTAGAAATGGGTTATGATATCACCGAACCACAACCGCAATTATTTGTTACCTCCAGTTTTAAACACCTGGAAAAGGTTTTGGAAGATTTCGCCCAAACTATGTCATACAAACGTGGTGGTATTCTGGGATTAGAACGGGCGAAGAAGGCCGCAACCGTAAACACAGTCCAATACAACACCGGTATTCAAGTTTCCGGAAAATTAAAAAATTATTTAATGGATAGCCAAGGTGTAATTTCTTATTTGCAATTTGATGGACCAACCCAACTTTCGTACCGCGAAAAAGAAATTGAAGGCCACGATAAAAAATATCATGTGCATGGATTTGGCTCGCCGGTTGGTTTTCTGACAATTTTTCCAGAGAAATGCATTTCGTCTTTTTCAAATACAGATTGGGAAAAATTTGGCGTTAAATGGAACAGTACGGTTGAAAACCTAACCCCACAAAAACTTCCACAGCCTATTTCCATTAAGTGGAAATGGACCAGCGGCTTGCAATTGGTTGGAAATCTCGTTTCCCGCCTATCTGCTAACGGGCGAACGATATTATTAACTTTTACTGACTGCAAAGTAACGTTAGGTGAAGAAATTTTATTCGATCCTTCCTGGGGCACCTACGATATGGCCGTTGGATCAAGTATACCGACTGTATTTGGAGGCGCTGCTGATAGGGAATCTTATGGGGAATCTTCTGACTTTAAAGTAGCAAGAGTTCCCCAGCCTACTTATTCCGCTGATCAACTCCGACTACATAAATTGTATCAAAGCGTTCGCGATATCCGTGCAAACAATAAGGGTGAACAAGCACTTCTAGAGAAAATTCTCGAGGAAGTAAGTACTCAGTTTCCGAAAGACTGGCTACTAACTTTAGAAATTCATGAAATTGCTCTTAAAAGTAAAATGGGTCATCTTATGCAGAAGACCCAAGATATTTTAAAGAAATTGATTGATCAAAATCCAACGCTTAAAATAGTCATTGAAGAAGGATTGGCGTTAGCCGCCCAATAACTATTGGTTCTTCTTCATCAAGATATATTCAGTCATTCCACCTAATGCTAAGCAACCACCAATGAATCTGTAAGTAAGATCTCCGCGAGGAATAGTTCCCTCGCAACTGTAAGTGGTGCCATTGTTTGTAGTGTTAGCAATCATTTCAAGATCGCTAAATAAACTAACTGAATTGGCAGTGTATCCGGCTCCGGAAGTTGCAACCGCATCCAAGACAAAGCCATCCTTGTAGAAACAGGTCATCGTTCCTTTAACACGGCCATTGTCGAATTGAAGAATCAGATTCTTGCTTGTAACTTCTGTAGGCAAAAACTTATTCCATTTTCCGTAGACCGAATTGGCTGTTATTCCATTTTGGCATTTATCTAATTCTTCGACTGTAGGTTTTTGACTGAATTCATTGATAATTTCTTTTCCAGGTTTGTCTTTTTTAGGACCGCCGTCTTGGCACCCGGTAATCATCGAAATAGTTAGAGCCAGTAAAAAAGTTTTTAACATACATCCTCCGTGATGAGTTAAATTCGAATTCATTTACCTATTAATACTGGCTTTTTGTAATTAACTTCGCAAGCCGTTAGTAAACTTTTTTGAACAATGCGTAGTTATCAGCAGGACCCACTGCTAAACATCCGCCGACAAAACGTATTGGGGCTTCACCTTGTACAAAATTACCTCGGCACGCATAATCTTTACCGCTGAAGTTGGTCTTCTTTGAAGTATAAGGGCCTACGAAAAAGTATTAAACAAGAGTTTAGAAATTAAAAAAGCCCTCATGGAAATCCACGAGGGCTTTTTTATACGAAAATTTTAACTGAAAATTAAAACGAAGGCATGAACAGCATATAACCCGGTGCCAATCGAAGTCCTAAACATCCACCGCTAAAATTGTATGGAACTGCTCCCGGATTTAAAGTCACGGAACAAGTTAAAGCTGTACCAGGAAGAAGTCTCATCTCAGTCGCTTTTTGCATTACTTGGATGTTTGATCCAAGGATCGCGATCGGTGATCTTGCATTAACAGTTAAAGAGCGACCATCTTTGTAAATACATGTTTTTGAATAAGTAATAGTTGTACGTTGGATATTAACCATGAACATGAAATCCGCATCTTGGTTTGATGCATTTTTTCGCCAAACTCCGAAAAGTGTTTCAGGCTTTGCTTCCATATTACAAGCCATCGCTTCGCTGGCTGTAATATTTAAATCGATAACTTCGTTTCCACCATTAGCTCCGTTGATTATGGTGTCCGAGGGATTACCCGAATTCATACATCCCGCTAGTGCTAAACCGGCCATTACTATCGTGAATTTACTTGTTATTCTCATTGGTTCCCCCGCGATTAAACGCTGCTCACTCATACTTGAAGTGACTCATTTTCCGCAAGGGTAAAGGCGGATACTGCAGATTCTACCCTTTACGTGACCAAAAATGTTTGTGGGATAAAGCACGTTAGGTTATGAACCCCCTATGGATTTTAACAAAATCAAAACCCCAATAGATGTTCGAGTGGTCCTTGTACGACCCATTTACGAGAGAAATATCGGCGCCACTTCCCGCGCTATGGCTAATATGGGTTTTTCGAAAATGATTTTGATAGCGCCCCAGTGTGAAATCACATTCGAAGCGCAGCAGGCAGCGGCCACTGGACAAGATGGCCTTCAAAACCGCGTAACTTACTCTTCCTGGGCCGATTTCTTTCAACACGAGCCTCAAGGGCTTCGACTTGCCTTTACCGCTAAAGACGGCCGTGGGCGCGCCGTTCAGGACTTTAAGGAAACTCTCAATTGGTTGACTGAAACCTCGCCCTATCTAAATGGAGAACACGAAGGTGTCCTTCCTATTCATCTAATTTTCGGACCAGAGGATTGGGGATTAAGTAGCGACGATATTAAAGAATCCCATTTTAATTGTTCATTACCAACTTACGGCGAAAACTCTAGTTTAAATTTAGCCCAAGCTACTTTATTAGCGCTGTTTGTATTGCGGGATACTTGGGGTGGGGTTCGTACAGTCCTTGATGGCCAACAGCCACCTAAAGCCAGCCGTGAGCTTCCTAATGTTTTTCCAGATGAAACTTTAAGAGTGTGGTTAACGGAAATGGGATTCGATATTACAAACCATAAAGTTAATGTTTATTCAGTGTTGAAAAGATTAATGCTTCAGAACACTCCGACGCCAAAAGAATACCAAATGTTGGAAACCGTACTTCAACAGTCGATTCGAAAATTACATGAGTATAATCAGATGAGAAAAACTACTCTAGAGCGTCAATGATCTTTTCTTCGAAGCCGCGGACTTCTTTGATCTGATCATCGATTTCTTGAAGGCGGCTTGTGATAGCCATTCCTTGATCACTTAATTCATTAATACGAACAAGCGTATCTTGATCGTCGGAACCCACAAGGCGTAGGGTTTCAAGTTTGGTCGTATTTAAATCGATTTCTTTATTTAGGTTTTCAAGCTTTCGATGAAGTTGCTTTTTCTCGGCGCTCAATGACTTCGTTAACTCGTGGATTTGCTCCAGAGTCATCGGCTTTACATATTCTTCATCGCCTTCTTCAATATCCGGCAAGTCCCGCGAGCGTAGGCTCTTCCAGAACAAGTTCCATTCTTTGGAGATTTCCGAGGTATTATCGGGAAGGTTTAGATCTTTTTCGTTCGAAGCTTCTTCGGCCATATCTAAGAGAAGAATATCATTATTTATCGGGGGATACAAAAGGACGAACGTCCTGGTTAGGTCAAGATTTGGATGATTTGCTAATCTCGCTTTAAACGGCCCGTGATATAGAGATCACTGCCCAGTTGCGTAATTTTTATAGGATAAAGGTCTAGCTTGTTTTTCATGCTGGTTAGCTCCAAGTCTTGATTCCATAGCTTAGAACCTTTTTGTCCAAGTAAGGTAGGTGCTTGGAAAAGATGCAGTCGATCGACCATTCCCGCCTTTAAAACTGAAGATGCCGTTCTTGCCCCGCCTTCAATAAGGACAGAACGAACTCCTTTTGCCCATAATTGTTGAAATAGGTCTTTCCAAACCAGCTTTTCGTCTTGGCTTTTTACTTCCACTAACTGAATTGGAGAATCGCTATTCCCGGCCGATTTAAAATTACTCTTAACAAACACATAGATATTTTCAGGCTTATGCGTTTTGAAAATATTCAGTGTTTTTACTTCGTTTAACGTACGTCCCTTAGAATCTAGAATTCCTACTTTGTTTTCTTTCGTGAAACTTTGATCACGAACATTCAATGTTGGATTGTCCTTCAATACTGTTTCGACCCCGACTAAGGTCAGATCGTGCGTGCCCCTTAAATAGTGGCCGTGACTTCTGGATTCTTTGCCGGTGATCCATTGGCTATCTCCCGATTTGAGCGCGATGGCACCGTCTAAACTTGTCGCTACTTTTAAAGATACAAAAATTCTTTGGTGTCGAAAATTGGTCAAAAATATTTCGCATAGTTCTTCGAGATCTTCTAATAATTTTTGATCGTCTGAATTTGGATTGTTAAGTGAATCTGCAAAAGATTTAGTTTCGATGCCCGCTTGATTTAAAATTGCGGCACCTTTGCCGGAAACCAAAGGATTCGGATCGACAATACCGTAGGTCACTTTTGAAATAGGTAACTTCGCCAAGGCCATTGCACAAGAACCTGTTCTTCCTTCGTGGGCACAAGGTTCTAAGGTTACGACTACGTGGGCACCCTTTAGTTGTTCAGGATTTAAATTTTTTAGTGCGCTTATTTCCGCGTGAGGTCCGCCATACTTTTCGTGATGGCCTTGCGACAACAATTTTCCTGAACTATCAAGAATTACACATCCCACAACGGGATTAGGACTGACGAAGGGTGCGCCTTTCCGAGCTTCGATGATTGCCATTTTCATGGCCGACGCAACGGAAACTATTTTTTCATCCATGATTTCCAATATTCTTTTAACTCTACGTTTTCAAATGCCGGATCTATTTGAAGTGGTAAGACAGAATCAACCATCACCGCAACTTCATCTGTGTGTGTTTTTGTGCTGATGTTCTTTACCGCTTTTGGATGCGGCCCGTGAGGAAATCCTGCCGGGTGAAGGCTCAGCATCCCTGCATGCAGATTATCGCGCGAAAAGAAATTTCCGTCGTGATAAAATAGCACTTCGTCGTAATCAATATTTTGGTGATAAAAAGGCACCTTAAGTGCATCGGCATCGGTCTCTAGCGGCCGTGGTAAAAATGTGCAGATGATAAATCCCTTTGCAACAAACGTCGAATGGACAGACGGTGGCAAATGAACTCGGGCACTTACGATTGGCATTAAATCGCGAATGTGAAGCGTGAAAGGAAAGTAATCACCCTTCCACCCAACTGTATCGTAGACCGACGCTTCGTACTTAAACTTTGTAACCGCCCCTTGTTTTCGCACGGTGATTTCTAAACTTTTATAACCGTGGGTCTTAGTAAACGCATGCATGGCTTCCAGATCTGGCTTGCCGAAAGAAGCTGGGTCATAGAAAGCATTTCTTCCCAACATTCCGCGATCAGGTTCGCGGAAATCAGAAGTTTTAGACTCGATAATTAAAAACCAAGTTTCAGATTTTGGTATGAATGTATGAGTTAAGCTTTTAGGAATACAAACATAGGATCCCTTTTCGTATTTAAGTAATCCGTATTCAGTAAGTACGTGGCCTTCCCCTTGGTGGCAGAAAAAAATCGTATCGCCATCACCGTTTCGAACTCCGGCAACATTGCCTGCAGGAACTGGCTGCAGCCACAAATTATAAATCGAGAGATCAGAATTAAATAATAATCTTTGCCAGTGACCGTGTTGGCGTTGCAATTCCACCAAATCAAAAAGGTGCGGACGCAAAGGCCCTTCAATATCTACCCATCTAGTACTTGGCTCTGGTTTTATTAAATGAGAAACCTGGCCGTAAAAACCTTTACGACCTTGCTCTTCCTCGTAATGGTTTTCCGGAATTCCCTTGTGCCCTTGAGTTGTATTTTTACCTTGGGAATACTGATGCATTACAGATAGCCCCTTTCTTTCTGATCGGCCTCGATGGCATCAAAAAGAGCTTGGAAGTTTCCATTTCCGAATCCAGCATGATTTTTTCTTTGGATGATTTCGAAAAAAATCGGACCAATAATATTTTTAGAGAATATTTGAAGCAGGTATCCTTCCGGATCACCGTCGACCAAAATCGCACGCTCTTGAAGCATATTTAAATCTTCACTGACACCTGGGACTCGTTCATGAAGCATTTCGTAATATGATTTCGGTGGAGCGGCTAAAAATTGTACTTCGCTGGCTTTTAAATCATCCATCGTGTGAACAATATCTTCTGTAATTAAAGCCAAGTGTTGAATGCCGGAACCTTTATATTCATCAAGGTATTCTTGAATTTGTGATTTCGGATCTTGCGGTTCATTAATCGGAACTGAAAAAGTACCGCATGGTGATCGCATTACTTTAGAAAACAAACCGGTTGATTTACCTTTGATGTCAAAATAGCGAGTTTCACGGAAACCTAAAATCTTTTCGTAGAAGTCGCACCACTTCTGCATTTCTCCGGCAGGTACATTGTTCGTAAAGTGGTCTACTTCCAATAATCCCACACCAGGATTTTTGTTTTTAGTAACATCAAAGTTAAACGCCTGTTGATAGAAATCGTTTACTTTGTTTTCATCCATAAAATAAATCAGTGAATCGCCGATTCCATAAATCGCGCGAAATTGGGAAACGCCCTTTTCCCTTTCACCACCTTCGTAGGCCCGTGCCCCGCGCTTTAACGCTTCTTGATAGGCTTTTTCCGCATTTTCAAATTTGAACCCGGTCGCGCAAATCGCGGGGCCATGGGTCTTCGAGAATTCAGATGCAAAAGTGTCTGGCTCGGAATTGATCAAAAACCGAACGTCGTTTTGAACGTAAAGCTGAATGTTCTTGCCGTGAGCGGAAGCTGCCTTTTTAAAACCGAATCTTTGAAACAGAGTTTCGAAAAAACCGCCATCGGGCCCGGCGTATTCGATAAAGTCGACGCCTTTCAAATTCAAAGGATTCGACTGGGTAGTACCCTGGGTATTCTGGTCAGATGGGGTCATGGTTTTCCTCCTGCTGATGAAAACACTAAACTATGCCTCCCAGAGGGGAATTTCAAGCCCCCTATGGCTAGGGCGCCCTTTTCTATTGCACCGGCTTTTTTCGCAACATATAACAAAATACATGATCCAAATCAGAGATCTTCGAAAGACCTATTTCCCAAATGTCCAAGCTTTAAGGGGTATTAACCTCGACATTGCCCATGGAGAGACCACGGCCGTGGTTGGGGAATCGGGTTGCGGGAAAAGCACCCTAGCCAAGATTCTGATGAAAGTGGAAGAACCGACCAGTGGCGACGTGCTTATTGGCGGTAAAAGCATCCGGGATTTTTCACGTAAAGAGTTATCACGAAAAATTCAAATGATTTTCCAGGATCCTTCTTCTTCACTTAATCCGCGTAAAAAAATTATCGATTTGGTGGAAGAGCCCCTTCACATTCGTGGTGATCTCAGTTCAAAGGAAATCCGCGAGAAGGCCCAACAAACATTAATGTTGGTGGGTATCCGCGAAGAAAACCATTCCCGCTATCCCCACATGTTCAGTGGTGGGCAGAAACAAAGGGTGGCAATTGCCCGTGCCCTTGTTTGCGAACCCGATTTAATTATTTGTGATGAACCTGTCAGTGCCTTAGATGTTTCTGTTCAAGCCCAAGTATTAAATCTTTTGCGCCAACTTCAAAAAGAAAAAAACTTGAGCTATTTATTCATTTCCCATGATTTATCCGTGGTCAGATTTATTTCTCACCAAGTTTCGGTTATGTATTTGGGACAAATTGTAGAGAAATCACCCCGTACCGAAATATTTGCGCAGCCCCTTCATCCGTATACTCAAATGTTATTAGCCAGTACACCCCGCCTTGGCGAAGTACCTCAGGATATGTTTTTGAAAACATCTGAGCTACCATCCCCTTCAAATCCGCCCTCAGGCTGTGCGTTTCACACGCGCTGTCCTTACGTTCGGGAACGATGCAAAATTGAATCACCACTTTTAATTCCAAGACCAGTTTGGCCAGCTGCCTGTCATTTTGCCGAAGAAATTTCTGAGGTTAAATCTATTCCGCTTGTCGAGATTCCATGAAAATTCCCGTGCAATTTGTTCCTCAATTAAAAAATATAAAATTGCTTCCGAATGATGTCGTTATTATTGATCGTCGATTACTTTCATTTCGCCAAGTCAAAAGTTGGACGGCTAATTCAATAAAATATCCTGTGGTCGCTGGCGAATCTCTTAAAGATATCAAAAAATTTCCTTCTCATATGGAAAAGATACTTCGCCTAACAAATAAAATTTCTCCTAAAGAATTACGTTTTGTGGTTATTGGCGGCGGAAGTGTCGGTGATTTCGGCGGATTTATTGCCAGTGTTTATAAACGTGGAATGCCACTGATAAATATTCCCTCGACTTGGCTTGCCGCCGTTGACAGTAGCCACGGGGGAAAGACGGGCCTGAATGCGGCAGGCACAAAAAACCAAGTAGGATCATTTTACCCGGCTAAATCTGTCTACGTTTGCAAAGAACTCTTGTTCCTGCAACCTAGGGAACGCGCTTTGGATGCTTATGGCGAAGTTGTAAAGGCATTTCTATTAGACGCTAAGCTATCACGCACAAATTTTTTAAGCTTAGCTGTATCGGAAGAAACACTTTGGAAGTTTTTAAAACAATGCATAGAAGCAAAATACCGAATTGTTAATCGTGATCCGAAGGAACAATCAGGTATTCGTTCGCTTTTAAATTTAGGCCATACCGTGGGACATGCCTTTGAAGTTGTACTTAAGTGGCCCCATGGGAAAGCAATTTTGTATGGACTGGCTTTTGACTTGTTTTGGTCAGAAGAACAGGGGCTCATCACGTCGAATGATTTAAAAAATATTGTGAATTCTAAAGTTTGGAAAGAGTTGTTTCATTTCCAAGAGTACCAGAAGGCTCTGTCCTTTCCGTCAAAGCGAATAATGAAACTCATCCAACAAGATAAAAAGAAAACCACCAGTAAAAACATCCGGCAAGTTTTTGTGGCAAGAGCAGGAAAACCCTTATTAGAAACTATCCCGCTCCAAGAAATCAGGACTGAATATGAACGCCAACAGAAATATTTCCATTGAGATTGAACCTTCGAAATCAATAATGAACCGGGCATTGATTTGCAAATCCTATAGCCCGGATTTAAAAATTGAAGGATTTTCTCGCGCCGAAGATGTGGCACATTTGCAAAATTGTTTGCTAGAACTGGAAGAAGACGAAGTATTCAATTGCGGAGAAGGCGGTACGACGTTTAGATTTTTTAGTCTTCGCGCTTCCCGCCGTCCGGGCCGCTATGAAATAACCGGAACCGATCGTTTGATGAAAAGGCCCCAAGAGGAAATTGTTTCCATTTCCAAACAGTTAGGGTTTAGTGCGCAACTTTGGAGAAATCTGATTTTAGAAACTGATGGGTGGATTAAACCCGAAGGTCCAATTCAAGTCTCCCAAGAAAAATCGAGCCAGTTTTTATCCGCCGTACTTTTGAACTGTTGGAACTTGGATTTTGATATCACCATAGAATCCGTCGGTGGAAAAATTTCCGATTCTTACCTTCAAATGACAATTCAATTCCTAAAACAAATGGGAATGAAAATTGAAGTTGAAGGAAGCCGGTATTTTGTTCCTGCCTATCAGAACTGCGCCGTTACTCAGATTAAAATTGAACCAGATATGAGTTCGGCATTTTTCGTGGCAGCCTTTGCAAGTCCCGGACTTGAAGTAGAAATTAAAAAAATTCCGGAAAATTCTATTCAACCGGATTTTGCTTTCGTCAAATATCTAAAGGAAATGGGATTTAACCTAGATTTCGGTAAAAGTTTAAAAATTTCCCGCGAAGGTAAGTTAAAGGCCATAGATGCGAACCTTGAAAGTAATCCTGACCTGTTTCCCGTGTTAGCCGTACTATGTGCAGCTGCCGAAGGCGATTCGCACTTAACCGGTTTATCCAGTCTTCAATATAAAGAATCAAATCGACTTATGGAAATTGAAGTACTTTTAGAGGACCTGGGCGTAAGTTTTCAATCGGAAGACGACGCCATCACCATCAATGGTTTGGGCCGCCCTTTTGAAAATGCACATTTGGACTATTATCCCAATGAAGATCATCGCTTGGTAATGGCAGCAATGATCGCCAAAAATCTTGGCGCCAAAATTACGGTTACCGATGTCAAACCAATAGCAAAAAGTTTTCCCCAGTTCTTTTCACCCATCTTCGGATTTATCCGATGATAACAGTGGTGTGCGGACACAGGGGTGTTGGCAAAACTACTTTTTCCCAGCGTCTTGAAATTTATGATCCCACAGCAATGGTAATTGATTTAGATCAGGAAATTTCCGAAGGCGAAAAACTTTCCGTGAAAGAGATCTTTACCCAGCTGGGTGAAAAACACTTTCGCGATCTGGAAAAAAAATATTTTACCAAAATAATTTCCGCTGCCGCTGAAAAAACTTATTTTGTTGTCGGTGGTGGCTTTGATTTATTTCTAGTTCCCGATGGTGTCGAAATCCTTTGGATTCGCCGGGATACAGACATGGACGGCAGAGTTTTCCCTAACCGGCCCCGTTTAAACCCAGATCTATCTCCGATTGAAGAATACCGCGAAAGATTCCTTACCCGGGAAAAGTTGTTTACCGAGAAATCCACACGGGTATACACAATTCCCGAAGGACTAAAAAAAACCCACCAATTAGAAAAACAGATATTTAACTTCGAGTGTAATCCGGATGGATTTTTAACGCTGCTAAAAGGTAATTTAAAACTTCATTTTTCAAATACTATTTATGAGTTACGGACTGACCTACTTTCAATCGACGAGATAAAAGATTATCTGAAACAAACTGGCTTCAAATTCGTTTTATCTTTTCGAACGAAGGAAGACTTGCCTAAATATTTTGAAATTGCTCCCAATTACAAAAATATTTTTTTTGCAGATTGGGCGCTTGAACTAGGCCAGCCCGCGGACGAATTCCTTAAGTTAAATCCTGTTCAAAAAATTATTTCATTACACAGTAGCGGCGTTTCTGATTCAAAACTCCAACAATTAGAATCTTACGCAGCTCAGGCACTTTTGAAATGGAGCCCAAAGTGCGAGGAATTTTGTGATGTTGTAAAAGCACTTTCCTGGCAGGTGCAAGACCCTAAGAACAGAAATATCTTGCCCAGAAGTGATATCGGAAAATGGAACTGGTTACGTCTTTTGTTAAAACAAGCTCAACAAATAAATTTCTGGCGCGAAGGTGGCGGAAGTGCTGCGGACCAACCAACCTTGTTTCAGTGGCTAAATATTCCAGGGAGAATTGAAAATCTAGCCGCCGTACTGGGATCTCCGGTTTATCATTCATGGTCTCCGGTTTTTCATCATGATTTCATTTCCAAACATAGCATGACTTTTATTGCAGTTGATATGACCGAACAAGATTGGCCGGTTGGTATTAAGTTACTAACTGATCTGGGATTAAAAATAGCAGCTGTTACTTCTCCTTTAAAAAAAGTAGCTGGAAACTTTGTTAACTCAAAAACTCCGGTAAACTCAATGGCCTTAAATCAGAATAATATTTGGGAAGGTACTAATACAGATATTGCTGGACCGAAATCTTGGCCGCTTTGGGTAAAGGTATCCAGTATAGCCTTGTGGGGTGGCGAAGGGGTTACTCCAATTCTACAGATGAAAGCCGAAGGCGAAATTCAACATTACTCTTCCAGAACTGGTGAGTTAAAAAATAAGCCTTTAAATATTTTGCCCCCTGCTATATTAGTTTGGGCGGCGCCCAGAGAAGGCACGATCAAGCCTCCGGCCGATTGGCCGCTAAAGGCCGTAGTTGATTTAAATTATAGTGAAAGTTCCATGGGCCGTGATATCGCTTTGGAACGAGGAATAGAATATATTTCCGGTGAAGGATTTTTTGAATCGCAAGCGCGGGATCAGCAGCTTTTTTGGAGTAAATATTTATGAGCGCAAATAGCTTTGGAAAAAGATTTCGAATTACTACCTTTGGCGAAAGCCATGGACCCGCACTAGGTGTTGTTGTTGAAGGCTGCCCTTCGGGCCTAGAGCTCGATTTAAAACTACTGCAAAGAAATCTTGATCGACGACGACCCAACCAAAGCGCAATAACCACTTCAAGAAACGAAACCGATGCCTACGAAATTCTAAGTGGTGTTTACGAAGGTAAAACCTTAGGCACCCCCCTAACTCTGATCGTAAGAAATAATGATCAAAAGAGCCAAGATTACAATGACATCAAAGCCGCTCCCAGAGCAGGTCACAGTGATGATGTTTGGAAAGAAAAGTTCGGACATACCGATCATCGCGGGGGAGGAAGAAGTTCCGGTCGCGAAACGGTAACCAGAGTTTTAGCAGGAAGTATCGCGCAAATGTTATGTCACAAGTTGGCTCCTGAACTTGAGGTCCTAGCATTTTCTTATCAAATTGCATCTCATACTCTTTCCGAGGCCGAGCTTAAAAGTGTTAGCTTCGATAAAATCGAAAGTTCTTCCACTCGATTTCCAGGCGCTGCAAGTTCAGCGATTGAAGATCTCCTTAAAAAATCTAAGGCCGAAGGGGAAAGCCACGGCGGAATTATCAGAACTGTCATCAAGGGAGTTCCTGCGGGAATTGGCCAACCAGTATTTCACAAATTAAAAAGTGATTTGACCGCTGCTCTTATGTCCATTGGTGCTACTACGGGTGTGGCATTGGGAAACGGAGTCGAGCAAATAGAATTACCGGGAACCCAATTTCACCGTAACTCGCAAGATGTTTACGGCGGAGTCAGAGGGGGCATATCTACTGGCGAACAAATGCAAATCGATACTTACTTTAAACCAACCTCATCAATTTTAGATGTCGCAAAAAAAGGTCGCCATGACCCGTGTATTTTACCCCGCGCAGTCCCAGTGGTGGAATCAATGGTTTATTTGGTTTTAGCTGATCATATGTTGTGGGCAAGAACAGATAAGCTTGAGTAATTTATCCCTGCACTTCAAAATTAAAACCGAATTTAATAATTAAAGCTCCAGATCAGGCTCTTCAAATACATGCTGCTTTTGCATGGCTTTAACCGTCTTATCAAAATATTTTCTGAATAAACTATCTGCCGGCATATATTTATCAATAGTAGCTTTGGCTTTTTTCAAATCTAGTTCTGCGCTCTTAGCCCAGATATCTTCAAAGATAACTCTGGTTGCACCGACGGCCAGTGATGGAAATGCGCCTTCATCCACTTCACCGTAAGCAACGATGATAAAGCGGTTCCATAGTTCTTTTAAAGAACGCGTATAAAGGCTTTCGTTTTCTTTACCTGTCAGTTCCGTAGCTTTTTTTAATTGTTTCGTAGAAAGCGGAGAATTTTCTTCCAACACTTCAAGTACATCGCGGGCCGTTCGCTTTAAACCCTGCTGATAAAAACCTTCTTCTTGGAAAACTCTTAAAATTGCGGTGAATAATTCGACCGAAAAAAAAGTTGCCCGCCCCTGATACCATTTTGCATATACAACTTTGCCGGAGATTGAAAGCCGCTCGCGCATGAACCACAGATCAGAAACACTTTGGTCGCCACCGGAATCCCATTCCCAACGCATTTTTTTACGTGGATGCAATTCCTGCCATAAAGAGTTCGGTTCAGATTTATTATTAATTGGGTAAACTAGAAGAACGCCATTTTTGTTGATCCGATCAACTGCTTTTCGCAAATCCATTGCTACCTAGCCCTTCACAACGCCCTTATAGATATAAGCGATGCCGCCAAATACCGGAACGAATTCCAACTTCGAAAACTTTTCCGTGGAATCCATCATATTAATGAATTCAGCGCCGCAAGGAAACGCCGCCGAAGATTTTTGCAAGTACTCGTAGGCATCTGGTTTGCCAGTTACGATTCCACCAATAACGGGTAGAACTTTTTCTGAATAAAAATTGTAAGCTTGTTTAATTACCGGCACAGACATTTGCCCGAATTCTAATATCATTACGCGGCCACCTGGCTTGGCAACGCGGGCCATTTCTGAAATTCCTTTAACCCGGTCTTGTACATTTCTGATTCCAAAAGAAATTGAAACAGCATCAAATGTTGCATCATCAAATTGCAACTTTGTTACGTCTGCTAATTCAAATTTAATATCTAAATTTTTGCTAGCGGCTTTTCTGGGCGCGGATTCTAACATCTCGGCACAAAAATCAGTTCCGATTACTTTGCCTTCTGGGCCCACAGCTTTTTTAAATTCGATCGCAAGATCACCCGTTCCGGTCGCGCAATCTAAAACGGAATCGCCTTTTTTAACGTCACTTAGCTTTACTAACTTTGAACGCCACATGTGGTGAAGGCCCAAAGACAAAACTGTATTAGCAGAATCGTACTTCGGCGCAACTTGCGCAAACATCGCCTGAATCCGGCTGGGATCAGGAGAGTTCAAAGGCAAATCCGCAGGCGATTTATTGGACAAGCGGTACCTCGGAAAAAACCGGAGGCTGGGCAGGTTTTATAAGCGTACGATCAAAAGCTGCTAAAACTTTTTCTAGCTGTTTCATCATTGCTGCAAAACTTTCGATCGATAAGGCTTGTTCTTTATCTGACAAAGCTTCGTCAGGACGAGGATGTACTTCAACTATAATTCCGTCAGCACCCGCCGCTGCCGAAGCATATGCAAGTTGCGGAACTAACGATCTAACTCCGACTGCATGGGAAGGATCAACTATTACTGGATAAGGTGTATTTTCTTTTGCGAAAACAACCGCATTTAAATCCAAAGTGTTTCTTGTGGAAGTTTCGAAAGTTCGGATTCCGCGTTCACATAAAACGATTTGGTCATTTCCACCTTGGGAAATGTACTCTGCGGCTTTTACCCACTCGGTAACAAGGGCCGCAAAACCACGCTTTAATAAAACCGGCTTTTTGTATAATCCTAATTCTTTCAACAATGCATAGTTATGCATGTTTCTGGATCCGACTTGAAACATATCAACGATATCGTAAATTTCATCGATCTGACGAGGATCGGTAATTTCAGAAACAAACGGTAAACCAGTTTCTTTTTTTACTTTTTTAACAATTTCAAATGCATCGCCGCCAAGTCCTTGGAACGTAGTCGAAGATGTTCTTAACTTCCACATTCCACCGCGAAGCATAACTGCGCCGGCTTTTTGAACGCCTTTTGCGGCTGCGGAAAATTGTTCGTAGCTTTCAATAGAACACGGACCCGCAAATGCGGTGAAGTTGCCTTGCCCAATAACAAAGTTACCCACCTTGACGGGGATGACCTGGGCACTAGATGATTCAGACTGTCCCGGAATAAAATCCATAACTTTTATACTAAACTTTCCCTGGGCGTTGAGGAAGCCAAAATGAACATGCAAGATAACACAGGCCCTCTTCAGCTATCAAATTTTTTAAAGCACGGTGCTTTTTACAGATTGCATGGGGAATACCGATTTTTCAGTCTTTCTGACTCGGCCACCACTTCAAAAGCCGCAGGCGAGACTGTTTGGAGTCCTAACTTTTTCGATCTTCAGAAGGCAAAACATGCGGTTACAGCAGGTATGGCCATTTCAAACATTTCAGAGTTTATCAGCGATCTCGAGAAAAACTTACAGTCAGAGGCCGTTTCGCCCCAAACTTCCCGAACTTGGTTAGCGCCGAATTATCAGGATTATAGTAAAAACTTCCAGCTAGTGGTCGATGAAATCAAAAATGGCCGGATAAAAAAGGCCGTTCCCCACGCTGTTTGGACCTCGAATATGACCCTGTCCAAACTGGAAAAATCCACGATAATAATCAAAGCTCTTGAGGCTTCAGTAAACCTGATACCTTTTGGTTTCTGGGATTCCGACGGTGGAATTTTAGGTACCACTCCCGAGATATTATTTCATCGGAAGGCTGATTTTTTAAAGACAATGGCATTAGCGGGAACCAGAGCGAAAACTCAAAACTTCAATAAAGATGAATTTCTAAATGCCTCGAAAGAACGGGAAGAACATCAAATTGTGGTCGAATCCATGATCAGTAAGTTAAGCAAACTAGGTGAAGTAACCCAATCAAAGTGTGAGGTTGTCGAGTATCCCCAATTGGCCCATTTAAGAACTCAATTAGAGCTGAAATTAAAGGCAACAATCACCAATCAGGAAATTGTTAAATTGCTGCACCCAACCCCCGCTTTAGGGGTATTCCCAACTTCAGAAATGCCATGGTTCAAGGCACTGCCCGTTCAAAAAGACCGTCAGCGGTTTGGGGCGCCATTACTCTTTGAAACCCAAAATGAAGCTTTAGCGCTGGTCTGCATAAGAGCTATCGAATGGGATCTGACTCATGTTTGGGTCAGTGCCGGAGGAGGAGTTGTCAAAGAAAGCTCTTTAGAGGGAGAATGGGAAGAAATAAAGACCAAGTTTAATTCCATCGGAAAAAACTTGGGCCTGGAGAGTATCGTAAAATGATGACCAATATGGATTTGGCAGAAAGAATTATCACCGAGCTAATGTCGTCAGGCATTCGCGAATTCTGCCTTTGTGCCGGCGCGAGAAACAGTCCATTTGTATTTTTACTAGATCAAAATAAACATATTAAAGTTTATAATTTTTTTGAAGAGAGATCCGCAGCCTTTTTTGCCTTGGGTAGAATCATGTCTACCCGCCACCCGGTTGCGGTTATTACTACATCCGGAACTGCAGCGGCTGAACTTTTACCTGCCGCCATCGAAGGTACTTATAATTCATTGCCACTTGTTCTGATTACAGCAGATCGCCCGAAAAAATATCGTTGGTCAGGTGCGCCGCAATCTATCGAGCAAGTTGGATTGTATTCGTATTATGCGGAAGTTTGCTTGGATTTGGACGAGGAAAACACCCATCTATCCTTACGGGGATTAAGCTGGAAAAAACCAATTCACATCAATGTGTGCTTTAAAGAACCTTTGTTAGATGATCAAGTTCCAGACGTGCCAGCTCCCCCGATGGAGCTGCGAACAAGTTTGCCTGAATCATTTCCTCGCAACATGGCCGAAGAAATTGAAAATTTTTTGGATCGTGGAAGTCCGCTGGTTGTCTTGGGCTCATTGCCCGCTAAATTTAAAACGGTCGTTTTCGATTTTTTGAAAATTTTAAATGCACCTATTTATGCCGAAGGTCTTTCTGGCTTCCGGGGCCATCCGGAACTTCATCACTTGATGATCACCTCGGGCGAAAAAATGGTTGCGAAATTTTTGGACGAAAAAAGATGTGACTCCATCATCAGAATTGGTGGAGTACCAACTTTACGCTTGTGGCGTGATCTAGAAGATAAACGCAGCGATATTCCGGTTTTATCATTAGGCTTTAATCATTTCACGGGACTCAGCCGTCCAATTCTTCACTATGTTGATATTCCTGATTTACCAATGATTGCGACTCCAAAAAAGACCGGCATTCCACCCGATCTTTTTGAATTAGATAAAAAACTTCGCGGTCAGATGGAAGAATTGTTTCTAAAATATCCCCGCGCTGAAACAAGTTTGGTTTTTGAACTTTCAAAACACCTAGGTGGAAAACCAGTCTACTTAGGTAACTCATTACCGGTTCGCGAATGGGATTTTGCCGCTGACCATCGCATACACCCATTCAAGGTCGTGGGAAATCGCGGTGCAAATGGGATCGATGGCCAAGTCTCTACCTTTATGGGTTGGGCTTTTCCCGAAAAGGAAAACTGGTGCATCGTTGGTGATCTGACAGCCCTTTATGATCTTTCAGCCCTTTGGATTACTCCGCAATTAAAAGCCGAGAATATGAAAATCGTCGTAATCAACAATAGTGGCGGGCGGATTTTTGAACGCATGTTTCAGAAAGACATGTTTTTAAATACTCATAATCTTAATTTTAAACCTTGGTCTGAAATGTTCAATTGGGCCTATCAGCGATGGGAATTAGTCCCAGAAAAATTTGATTTAGCAGGAAGACAAATTATCGAACTTATTCCTGATAACGAACAAACCCAGCAGTTCTGGGATGAATGGGAAATTCTCTGGAACCAATTCGAATAGTTGCCCTTCATGGATTTTTAGGTGTTCCTGCTGACTGGCGTGAAATAGAGGGATTCGTAAAACGAAAATTTCCGACGGCTCAATGGACTTCATTAAATCTAAATAACTTACTTAAATCCTCTAATGCCCAAACCTTTGATGCGTTATCAGAAGTAATTATGAAGGAATTAGAATCGTCGGTCCCGCATGTGGACTTATTGTGCGGGTATTCATTAGGGGGAAGGCTGGCACTGCACCTTTTTGATATGAAGCCAGAGTTTTTCAAACGTGTTTTAACTCTTTCATCGAGCCCTGGAATTACGGATTCTACAGAGAAAAAGTCAAGAATCGAGTCTGATCAAAACTGGGCCGAAAGATTTATTAAAGAGCCTTTCGCCAAGGTCGTCGCTGACTGGAACTCGCTACCCATATTTAAAAATACGAAAGAGCCTGAGCGCAATCCAAATGACTATGATCCCGAAACTCTGGGAACGATACTCAGAAACTTTTCTTTAGGTAATCAAAAGGACTTCACGGCTTATTTAAAATCCCATTCTGAAAGCGTTACCTGGGCTTATGCTGCAAGAGATGATCGTTATAGGGGAATGGCAGAACAATACCGTGAAATGGGTGCTAATAACATTGTCGAGATTCCTGAAGCGGGCCACCGGGTTATTTTCGATGCGCCAAACCTAGTTGCTGACTTAATCGGGAAAATCCTTCTCGAAAATAAAAAAGGCCACAAGTAATCTTGCGGCCTTCCCCTCCAGTTGCGAGAGATATTTTAAATAATTTTTAGATGCCCTTCATGTCGCCGGCTTTAAGTGCCCGCAATGCAGGAAGTGCAGTTTTTTGAATCCATGTAGATTGAGCGCCTACGTTTGTATAGATTGAGTATCGAGTACATTTCACAGCTTCGCTGGATAATGTTTCATCAGCGTCGTATCCACGGCTTGTAACACCTACGACAACTAAGCGTGTTCCGCTTTTTGTGAACGCTGGTCCACCCGAATCACCGTGGCAAGCACCTTTGTTATCACGTTGATCAAACAAAATTTCCGATGGGGCGAAAGCAGCGTTATCTACTTTCATTGGAACTTGTCTTAAAACTCCCGATCCTTGATCTGTATCTTCGTCACCTTCCATTGTCGTTACACCGTAACCAGCAAGGACAACAGTAGCACCACTCTTAAGTGACGCTGCATTTGTGAGGATTGAAGCAGCTTTGAAACCAGCTGGAAGTCCGCCTTCGAATTGAATAAGGGCGATATCATTTACATCTTTGCCTTTACCTAAGTTAAATCCTTTGTGGTAAACGACTTTAGAAACACCACGAACTAAACTTTTTTGGTTAGCTGCTGCTGCATCTAAAGATTTCCCGAAGAAAAGAATCATTTGTCCGCCTTCAACTACACAGTGAGCAGCTGTAAGAACGACGTTTGTTGAGATTAAGGTTCCTGTACAGATTGAAGAGCTTTTTGCTTTAACAACTTCGCCATTTTGAATTCCAAGTTGTTCGCTCATGATATAAATTCCAACTACGCTTTGGGCAACTACATCAGAACTAGCGACTTCACTGCCGCCGATAATTGAATCTGAAGAGTCTTGAACTGCTGCTACATTTCGGCTTGGATTTTGTGCCGGTGCACAGGCACTTAAAGCAAATACTGCAACCATCCCTGTTAGTAATGACATCCCTGATTTCATTAGTCCCCCATGCTCTGAATCCCCGCCCCCGGAGATTCATTCGGGTGGCTCCACTTTGGAACCAGCCGTGGAATGTATAAACCACGGCGACCAACAAATAGACAACTCGATTCTTTTTACCGGTCCCATAAGTTTTTCTTATGCTGTTTTCGAGAGACAAATTTTCTGTAATTACGAGAGCTTACTCCGAAACGCATCGGTCGCTTCCACTAGTGCCGAACGGTTACCAGGTTCAGAGGCAGCATGGCCTGCATCGGGTATTATTTTCAATTCCGACTTTGGCCACTGTTGATGAAGGTCCCACGCACTCTTCGGCGGACACACCATATCGTAGCGGCCTTGCACGATTACCCCCGGAATATCTTTAAGAAGTTTAGCATTTTCCAAAAGATAATTATCCGTAGGGAAAAAAGTTTTATTGATGAAGTAGTGACATTCAATACGCGCAAACTCTAACGCTTTTTTCGGATCTTCGAATTCATCAATCGCAGTGGGACTAACGAATAATCTTGAGGTCGCAGCTTCCCATTGGCTCCAAATTTTTGCGGCCTCTAATTGAATTTTTTCATCCGGCGAAGTCAGCCGTTTGTGATAAGCCGATACCATATCGTTTCTTTCCGCTGCAGGAATATGATTTACATATTCTTCCCAGAAATCTGGATAAATATTTGATGCGCCTTTCTGATAAAACCAATTCAATTCTTCTGGTCGACATAAGAATATTCCCCGAAGAACAAGCCCCGAAACTTTATCAGTGTGTTTGATTGCATAGGATAAGGCCAAGGTAGAACCCCAGCTGCCGCCGAATACTAGCCATTTAGAAATATTTAACTTGGTTCTAATTTTTTCGATGTCGGCAACCAAATCCCAAGTGGTG
>JAZKJI010000009.1:0-4107 GCA_040384405.1 Bdellovibrionota bacterium | reverse complement strand
AGAACCACAAGCTGTTGAAAAACAAATGCATCATGTCGGCATGGAGAAACCCGTAGGTATGCGAATGAATTTAATTGATCCACCATTACGTTGATTGTGTTTTTTAACTCTAAGATTTCTCCGCGGGCATCAACCGTGATTTTTTGTGACAAGTCACCTTTTGCAACCGCCGTCGTTACTTTTGCGATGTTACGAACCTGTGCTGTTAAGTTATTCGCAAGACCATTTACGTTATCAGTTAGATCTTTCCAAGTTCCAGAAACCCCTTTTACATCCGCTTGTCCACCAAGGCGGCCTTCGGTTCCCACTTCCTTCGCAACCCGTGTTACCTCGGCAGCGAATGATGAAAGCTGATCCACCATGACGTTGATCGTATTTTTTAATTCGAAGATCTCGCCCTTAGCATCAACCGTAATTTTTTGTGATAAGTCACCTTTTGCAACGGCAGTAGTTACCTTTGCGATATTTCGCACTTGATCCGTTAAGTTTCCGGCAAGGTTGTTCACGTTATCTGTCAGATCTCTCCAGATACCAGAAGCTCCGCGAACATCTGCTTGTCCGCCCAGTTTTCCTTCGGTACCCACCTCTTTTGCCACCCGGGTTACCTCGGATGCGAACGAATTTAACTGATCCACCATGGCGTTAACCGTGGTTCCGATTCGGAAGAACTCTCCCTTAACCGTACGACCATCAATTTCTAGAAACATTTTTTGTGACAAATCCCCGCGCGCCACCGAGGTAATAACCCGGGCAACCTCTGTCGTTGGTTGAACCAGATCCCCGATCAGCATGTTCACGGAATCAACGGAAGTTGCCCAAGCGCCTTTGACGGAACCTAAGGAAACCCGCTCTGTCATCTTACCCTCTTGACCCACCGTACTTCTCACACGGACGAATTCATTCGCCATGTTTTCATTCATCTCGATGATGTCATTTAGTACTTCCCCGATTTCGGCGATGATACCTTCTTGACCGACCGGAAGTCGCGCACTGAATTCTCCGCGGCGGACGGCTTTTACTGTAAATAGAAGTTGTCGAAGTTGATCTTGCGAAGACTTCGATTCTGCCCGGGCATAATTATTTGTACCGAGACTCAGACCATTGTTAGAAGTTTTTCCATCACGGCGATTTCTATCTTCGTCGTAATCATCGGAATAGGCCTCGTGAACTGGCATCGATGGTTTTTTTGTTTTTAAAATTTTCTTTGCCGGAGTCTTATCCTTAGACTCCTTCAAGATGACACTCGTTCCCCCGCCATTAGCAGACGAAGCTTTTACCTTATGCGGTCCCGCTGAAGGTTTTTGCATACAACTATCTCCATTCATTCCTATGAAGGTTATTTTTTAAGCACAGTGCTAAGAATTTAAACTATTTTGACTTATATACTCACTAGAAAAATTTAAGATAATTACACATAACAACGTGCAGATAATGTTGCAATCGTCACGGAGCCTTTCTGCCCTAGGGAAGAACGCCTCAAAGAGGAAAAATTCCCAGAGTTTTCCACAATCACGACGTTCAGTCAGGTAAACTAAATCTTGTCAATATTGGATTGTTTTAAGGTTTTACTTCCAGAATTCTTAAAATAAATTGCGATTAATATGATCAAAAAGCCGACGACCCGGATTAAATAAACCATTGTGTAGTCCTCATCATGGATTCGGTTGGCCATGATGACCATTCTTTCAATCGCAAAACATAAAAACGCAAACGAGAAAAGAAGAAAGAATTTGTCCTTAACCTTTTGGTAGAAATTGAAAAAGAAAAAGCACGCAACCAAGCATAACATTGAAATTCCGCCAGAGAAAAATGCGTACAACATAAATTACCTCTACACCGTAGTGTCGCGAATAAGACCGTAAATCATAATGATCATTCCAACTAAAGCCGGAGCTACAGGCCATACCGAGAAATCAGCATCCGGATAAACAATTCGATCGAAATATAAAATAACGTTATTTACCGCTAGCCCGCCAAAGCCACAGGCGCTCCATAATAAAAATCGGCTTCGAGTATGCCGGTAGCCTCTTATTAACAAAAGCGCGCACAAGATACTTGTCGCCGCACAAAGAATATAAACTATTTGCGCCATTACTCGTCCCTCTTAAGTTTAAATGCATCGGCGAAGTTTTTAATTCGCTCGGCCGGTTTTTCATATATTAGATTGATCACAGACACGCGTCGCTCATTGTAAGCAGTGATTACTTTTTGAATTAAGGCGGAATTTACCAAGGGTTGCCCAGAACAGCCATACAGAGGCCCTGTCTCGCAATTAATCATTCCTTTTTTAGTGAGTTCAGCCATCTGGGCGGCCGCGGAACCTGTATTACTGCGAAGCTCATTACTAACTTCAAGCGGTGTCCATTTTCGCTCTGGATGTTTATGCAAAAGGATCAAAACTTCCAGTTGCCCCACGGAATCAATTTTTTCCAATATGAAAGATTTGATCTCATCATCAAGTGGGTCAGTGGACATATCAATTAATTAACCTTTTTAAAATTATCGGCGCAAGACGCAGTGGAATATTGACAGGCATGGGATTGAAAAGCACTTTCATCCCCATGACAACTCTTCAAAGAAATATTGGTTTGGTGGCACTAACTCTTTACGGAGTTGGCGATATCTTAGGCGCGGGAATTTACGGACTGATCGGGAAAGCCGCTGGTGAAATGGGAAATACCATTTGGCTAGCCTTTCTGGCCAGCATGGTTGCCGCCGGGTTAACTGGATTATCCTATGCCAGTATTGGATCAAGACATCCAAAGGCCGCGGGTGCTGCTTATGTTACCCATTTAGCATTTCGCAAAACATTTTTATCATACGCCACGGGTTTAGTGGCGTTTGCCTCTGGACTGACTTCAATGGCGACTGCGAGCCGGGTGTTTGCGGGATATTTAACCGGAGCATTCCCGGGCTTTCCATTTGAGGCCGTTGTTATTTTATTCGGGTGCGCTTTAGCTTTTGTTATTTTTTGGGGAATCCGCGAATCAATGTGGGTAAATACTCTGTGTACCGTCATTGAAGTATCCGGATTATTATTTATTCTTTTCGTTGGAATTAAATTTATTGGCACTGTGGATTTAACTGATGCGACAACTGTCAATAATCCTACCGGTTTAATTACACCTTCCCTTATTTTGAGTGGCGCGGTTTTAGCTTTTTATTCATTTATCGGCTTTGAAGATATTTTAAACGTCAGCGAAGAAGTAAAGGACCCATCGCGGAACGTGCCTCTTGGTCTTCTGTTGGCCATTGGAATTTCTTCTATTATATATATCGGAATAAGTTTAGTGGCCGTTTCCGTCGTGCCTTCTGGCGAACTGGCAAAATCCACACAACCATTAGTGGACGTTGCTGTACGCGCGGCACCTTGGTTTCCACCTAAAGTTTTTAGTTTCATTGCGATGTTCGCGGTTGCTAATACGGCATTGCTTAATTTTCTGATGGGTTCGCGATTACTATATGGAATGTCCAAGCAGGGATTACTTCCTAAACCCTTAAGTAAAGTTCATGCGAAAAGGAAAACTCCGTACGTAGCAACTCTAATTATATTAGGAATTCTACTATTGCTGGCACTTTCTGGCGACATTGCAGTTTTAGCTCGCGCGACCAGTGCATTGTTACTGATGTGTTTTGTCGTGGTGAACGCTTCGCTGATAGTTTTAAAACGCCGGCCTTCTGAACCAAAAGGAAAATTTGAAATACCGATTGCAATACCAATTGCCGGAGTTTTGGTTTGCTTGACGATGCTCAGTTTTACTAAGAGCGAGGAATTAATGCGGGCGGGGATTATTTTGGCGGTCATCGGGGTTTTATACTTTGTCGTGAAACCAAAAAATTATGCGCCGATCGATTAATATTATTGGAGGGTTTGTGAAGTTTATATTTTTAATGGTATCGACAATTTTAGTTGCCGGATCAGGGTGCGCTAGCAAAGGCTTCAACCGGGGCGCCTTACAAGATCAAATCGGCACCACGAAGCCTGTTTACGATTCTAAAGAAATAAAAGAGGCATATACAAAAAAGCCAAACCTTCCAAAGCCTTTTCGAGTAGGAATTTATTTTGCCCCACCCCACCCGTCCCATCGCAAGGTTCCGCAGTGGAGA
>JAZKJI010000008.1:0-23063 GCA_040384405.1 Bdellovibrionota bacterium | reverse complement strand
CGATTGTATTTAAAAAATGGCGATGCCATCCACCTTTACCATGACGAAAGCGACTAATATGAAAAAAGTAATTATGACAGCTATCTTAGTTTTAAGTTCATTTGCAAATGCAGATATGGAAGTTGAATGTAATATCGGAAAAGAAAGATTCGTTACCCTAACGGACGCAGGCAGTAAAGGGTACGCACTTGTCGATAGTCACCAGGATTTCTTGCAGTCTACAGAGGAGATAAATCCGTTGATTGATACTTACGACTCTTTGATTTTCGCATTGGATAATGGAACCAGCATTAAAGATGTTTACCAGTTCTCTGGCTTACGAAAATGTTATTCAGAAGGCGAAGCCAGAACGAGGCTTGAAATTTTTCAGCACGGACCTGTGGGGTACCAAGGACCAACTAAAGAAGTTCGATGCAAATGCTGGGCTGATTAGTTCTTATCTTTATCTTCGTTCTTTTCACTTAAGATCATAGTGTCTTGAATGGCTTTAGATTCCATTGGCTTTTGGGATTTAAAGCCACGAAGCTTTTTGGAAGATGTTTCGTGTTTGGTATTTTGTTCTGTTAAATCTACGGTCATTGGACCAAAGCAATGAACCTGGCAAGAAAGCCTTCGGCCATCCAGATAATAACTGGATCCGATTAAGGCTAGCTCGGCCGGAGTTGGTGGCATTGCCGAGTTTTCGCCTTCAACGATCCGTATACGGCATTCTGCGCACGATGGAACGCCTTTACAGATTGATCTGATTCTAATTTTATTTTCATTACAAATTTGTAATAACGATTTATCGGCCGTTACTTCAATTTCAATATTTTGCGGAATGAATTTAACTTTCATATTTTTCCTAAGTGTCTTTCCTAATTGTCCGTCTTAAGTGTCAACCTTATGTGATTATCACTTTAACGAACTTTTTCTTCCCAGCCCTTAACACAAACGATTGTCCGCTTTTTAAATCTAATTTTACCTTCGGATCGGCAACCTTTTCGCCATCGATCTGAACTCCCCCACCCTGAACCAAGCGCGAGCCTTCAGAATTGGAAGTCACCATCCCAAGCTTTACCATCAATGCCGGTAAACTCGTGATCTCTGATAACGCCACATTTTTTTCTTCAACTTCGTCAGGCAAACCCTTATCGACGAAAATTCGATTAAATTCTTCTTCGGCTTGATTAGCAGCCGATGCCGAGTGAAACCGGGAAACCAAAAATTTTGCCAAATTAACTTTTACGGTCCGTGGATGCTGGGCACCGCTTTGCACATCAGCTTTTAATTTTGCTAAATCTGGCGGAGTGATATCAGTCAGCAATTCGTAATACCGGTACATCAATTCGTCAGAGACACGCATCGATTTACCAAACATATCTTTCGGCGTATCAACGACAGAGATATAATTATCCAAAGACTTGGACATCTTGTTAACGCCGTCTAAACCTTCTAACAGTGGCATGGTCAAAACACACTGCGGTGGTTGCCCGTAATTAGATTGAAGATCACGTCCTACTAACAAATTAAATTTCTGATCGGTTCCACCAAGTTCCACATCAGACTTTAAAGCCACCGAATCATACCCTTGGGTTAACGGATAAAGAAATTCATGAATCGCAATTGGCGTACCTGATTTATATCTTTTAGTAAAATCGTCGCGCTCTAACATGCGGGCAACTGTGTATTGCGCAGCTAACTTAATAAAATCAACTGAACTCATGGCGCCTAACCATTTTGAGTTGTATACGATCTCTGTTTTCTCGGGATCTAGAATTTTAAAAATCTGTTTCGCGTAAGTCTTCGCATTTTCATCAATTTCTTCGCGTGTCAGTATCGGCCTGGTCGTGTTTTTCCCAGTGGGGTCACCAATCATCGCCGTAAAATCACCAATAAGAAATTGTATGTGGTGACCCAAATCTTGAAATGTTTTTAATTTATTAATTACTACCGTGTGGCCAATATGAATATCCGGCCGGTTTGGATCAGCGCCAAATTTAATCTTAAGTGGAGTTTTTGTTTCAGCGCTTTTCTTAAGCTTTTTTAAAAGCTCGACTTCGCTGATAACATCAACCGCACCTAGTTTAATTTTTGCCAGCTGTTCCTGTGGATCCATCTACCGGGCCATTTCCACTGCACGGGTCTCGCGAACAACGGTCACTTTAACTTGTCCAATTTGTGGCATCTCGCGCTCGATCTTACGGGCAACGTCGCGGGATAACATCATGCTTTGGTCATCAGTCACTTTACTGCTTTCAACGAATACGCGAACTTCTTTACCTGCTTGAACGGCAAAAGTTTTTAAGACTCCGTCAAAACTGTTTCCGATGGATTCAAGATCTTCTAACCGGTGAATGTAATTATCCATTTGTGGACGTCTTGCACCTGGGCGCGAATTAGAAAGAATATTTGCTGTATAAACAATCCAAGCCAAAGTTGAATTTGGTTTTTCTTCATCGTGATGGGCACGAATCGCGTGGCAGATTTCTTCGTTCTCGCCGTATTTTTTTGCAACTTCAGCACCGACAACCGCGTGGCTTCCTTCGATCGTATGTTCCACTGCTTTACCGATATCGTGTAAGAGTCCCGCACGACGTGCTTGCTTAATGTTCGCACCTAATTCACCGGCTAGTAGCCCACTGATGTAAGCAACTTCTAAGGAATGATTTAATGTGTTTTGCGCATGGCTCATGCGAAATTTTAAAGATCCGACTAGTTTGGTTAGTTCTAAATGAACTTGTCCGATACCAAGTTCCACAATAACCCGGTCGCCTTCTTCTTTGATGGATTTCATCAAATCAGCTTTTTGTTTTTCAACGACTTCTTCAATACGGGCCGGATGGACCCGTCCATCTTCCATTAATTTTTCAATTGTTCGGCGAGCAAGTTCGCGCCTCACCGGATCGAATCCGGAAATAACCACTGCTTCCGGAGTATCATCAACAATCAGATCAACTCCGCAATGGGCTTCCAATGTTCTGATGTTACGACCTTCCCGTCCGATGATTTTACCTTTCATCTCGTCACTTGGCAGCGCCAGAACACTAACCGTTCGTTCTGAAGTATATTCCGAAGCAAAACGTGACAATGCTTGAGCCAAGATTCTGCGGGCGCGGCGATCAGCATCTTTTTGCGCTTCTTCTTCAATCTGAGAAATTTTTGCTGATGCTTCTTTTTTTGCATCATCTTCAAGTGCTGCCAGTAACTGCCGGCGCGCTTCTTCAGCTGTCATGTTAGCAATAGATTGAAGCTTCACCCGGAGTTCTTCTAATTGAACATCTGTTTTACGTTCCATTTCTTTGACACGAGCTTCAGACATCGTGATTTTTTCTTCACGATCTTTCAAACTGTTTATGTAACGATCTGTTTCGTCCAACTTATTTTTTGCTTGGGATTCAAGCTCTGTTAATCGCCGATCAAGCTGCGTCTCTTTATTTTTGAGACTAGTTTTTTGTTTGTGAATATCTTGTTCGACGTTTCTGCGCGCACGAGTTTCAAAATCCTTGGCTTTACCTTCCGCATCTTTTTTAACCCGTGAAGCTTCTGCTTTAGCACGATTTAAAATTTTCTCTGCTTCGCCTTGGGCGGACTTTCTTTTTGATTCGTCCTGCATTTTGCGAATAATAAACATAATGATGGCGCCAATTAAAATGCCACCTATTACTGTAATGACTACTTCCATGAATGCTCCTTGCACGCGATGACTTGGCTCGGAGTTACGACTTTATGAACTTGAAAGTCGTGAACTTCCGCCCAATCTGATGAGGGTACTAATTGAAAATCAAAACACACTCCGATAGCAGGGCCTGAATAACCTTGCAGATATCGGTCATAAAACCCGGCACCCCGGCCTAAGCGATGTCCTTGGCGGTCATAGCCCAAGCCCGGAACTATAAAGCCTTGAATATCATCACGGCTCTTAAAGTCTTCGGCGCGCGGTTCTTGTACATTATAAGGTCCGGTCTCGCGTTCAGCTGACGCATAGAACTTCAACGTTTGTCCATCCATTCGGGGATAGGCCCATTGGATGGGCAAATCACCCGGCAATGGAAAAACATCGGGTTCTTCGGCTAATGGGATAAATCCGCCCCAAGTGCCGGTAGCATTCGCTAATAAACTTTGAAGTTGTCGTGCAATAAGATCTGACTGCTGTTTTTTTTCAGAGGCAGAAATTTGTTTGGAATGTTCTTTTAAACGAGCACGCAGTGTTTTTTTAAGCGCTTGGTTCATGCGTGGGTCTCGCCTTCTTTTTTTCAAAAGAAGAATTTTCGAGATCCAACGATAGCTTGAGGGCTTTTTGTTCAACTCTTTCAATTTCGGCGAGTGCTTTTTTCTTTAATAATAAAAGCTCTTCAGCCATATGGAGTGCGGTAAGAACCGCGGCATTTTGAAAGGAACCGTTTTTAGAGGCCGCTAGGGCTTGTTTCATTTTTGAATCAACGAAACTGACGAGTTCTTGAACTAAATCTTCATCGTGGGAGGTACGGAGTTTATAAGGAACTCCGGCAATCAAAAAGTCATAGGATTTCTTATTTTGCTCGGTTGGTTTTTGGGAGAGGTTCTTTTTTGGGGCAGTATTCTGCATGAAATTTGACTCCCGATTCGACCAACATCTATTCCATAAAAGTTTATGGAACCCTCTAGAATTCTTCTAGAAATACTGTATCGGGAGTCTAAGAAACGAGCAATATTTTTATTGAAAACTAACCGGCGCTAAGGGACCAGCTACGATCTGAGTTGTGTTTCCAGCTTGGCCCGTAGCCATCACTCGATAGACGCCTGGAAAAACAGCAACGTAATCACTTCCGCGCATCGGTGCTGATACAAGGTGTCGTTCCAACTGGACTTCAACTTTAAGACCCGCACCAGTAATCCAAATCTGCTTCAACTTTCCGCGATTATCGACCTTTTCAGAGTCTTTTCTCACGATATGCAAGTCAGCCTCAACACCAAGTGCCTGAAAAAAAGGCGCTAGTTGGTTAGGTGACTTCGCCGAAGTATACGACTTACAAAGTCCAACAACCTCATTAACGTCTGGGTCTCCACCGGTTTCCAACTTAATTTTGCTACATGCATCATAACTCAGGCGAGTCGTGATGGATTTTTGAATCGAAGACGCTAAATACAGATCTCCGAAACCATACGAACCAAGATTGAAAAATGGCTTACCGACGTAAAATTGCGTTACCAACTGTTTGTTCATTTCAACCGGGTTCGAGAAATCACGGAATACTCGAACTTCCGTTTGAGCATTTACCGGAGCCGGAATATCAAGTCGCTGAAGTGCAAGTTCTGTTGTTTGACCATCGGCTACCGTTGCCCAACCTGGATAAATTGAGTTTTCGAAACCAACTAAATAAGTACCAACCGGAACTAATGCAGCTTCATTTAAATTAAAGTAAACCGGAGCATCACATTTACGAAGTGCCTTATTACATCTTTGCGCTTTTACCTGCGCGAAAAGTTGTGAAGGACCTGCATCACCAACGACTACCAATGAACCATTTGCTAACGGCGCGGTTGGTGTCGTTGTTCCCGGAGGAGCAAGGTCTGGAAGTTCACCGGGAACTTGCGCTTGCGCCATTGTTCCAAGTACCGAAATCACGATTACTAGGGCTACTGTTTTCATAACGTTTTTTGTTAAAGTGCTCATCTTCAGTTACTCCTAGAACTTTTCGCCAGCGGGTCTAGCGCCAGCTAAAATTTGTTTCATTCTTGCATCAAGACCGTAAACATCATCAACGAAGCGGATCTCGCCAGTTTCAGTTACATCTGCAGTTAAGTAGATGATGTAAACTGGAACCGCTTTAGTTAAAATCACTGCTTTGTTTTCAAAAGTTGGGATCGGCTGAATCGTGTTTGGATTTACCGGATACCCTGTATAAGGATCGATATACTGTCTTGACCAAGAATCGTAAATTGGTTGACGAGCAATTCGAGCCAAGACTTCTTTCGAAGGAACTTTTGATTCTAATACTTGGCGAGTCCAATTTGGCTGATCTTTTAAAAGGTAAGTTGCTAACTCCATCGGTTTTTCCAAACGGATACATCCAGAGCTGATCAACCGAGAACTGCTGAAATCATTTTCGCCAAAAAGATTTCTTTCGTTTGTATCGTGAAGATAGATGGCCCATCTGTTTTGCAATGGGAATTTAATAACACCCAAAGCGTTATCGATCCCTGGCCCCTGAACCACGAAATACTTCGCAGCCTGAGCTTGGGTCGTGATTTCCATCCAGTTTACCGTCGTAGGATCAACTTCCATATCTTGTTGGCCAGTCACAGAGTTAAATGTGAATAACTTCATGTTGTGCGCAGTTAGATAGTTAGGATCTTTTTGTAACAAAGGAACTTTGTTCTTAAAGAAGATGCTATCCGGAATACCCCAAGTAGGATTTACGTCTACATAAGTAATTGCATCCTTCATCATCGGAGTTCGGCGCATCACTTGGCCATTCACCGTACGCATTGCGATCATGATTTGTTCGTTTTCAATAACTTTTGCTTCTTGAAATCCTGTGTTTACGAAAACGTGTTTTGCATCAAGAGATCGACCTAACCAACGAAGCTTTTCTAAATTCACTTCAAGTTGCTCGATACGCGAAGTTAATGGAACAGTTAAGCGGTCAAAAAAGCTCTGCCCGATTTCGCTGGTCAACTTCAATTTGTTGATATCGCGATATCGAAGAACAGCTCGTTTCATTTCCTCATCGTAAATTGTAGATTCATTCGAAACGTAATAGCCAAGTAATGTTAAACGTCGTTTGACGACTGGAACAAGCGGACTAGAGTCTCCGACTTTCAATGCTTTCCCGTCGTAATCGATATTTCCCCAAACTTTATCAGCTTGGATCTGACGAAGTTTGGCCAACATAGAAACCATGCGCTTATATAAATAGTGTTGAGGCGCCACTTCATCGATTTGTTGAGTAAGGTTCATTCCGTTTGAAACGGCTCTGTTTAAAAGATCGTAGTCAGCAAAGTCGGTAGATTTAAATTTTAATTTGTCATCAATCGGATTGCTTTGGTAACGGCCGTTTTTTTCTTCTGGTGTAACAGCAGGCGCTAACAATCTTCCGGTAGCGATATTAGAAGCATAACGAACGTAAGCCTCTGAAGCCATTAGCTCTAAAGTAATCCAATTTTGTGCAGTTGGTGCTTTGAATAAATTCTCTAAAGCCGGAGTCCAATAATCAGTTGGCTTTAATCCATGTCTTCCAGCATTTAGAAACATTGCTTTTAATTCGTAAGCAGCTGGAGTTAAGTTCATGTCTTTAAACCAGATCGATTCAAAACCACGTAACATATAGAGTTTATTTAAAGGTGCAGTTTCAAAAACCGCATCGCCGGCGCGAAGATACATCTTGCTTTGAAGAATGGCTTGGACCCGATCGCTTTCAGTGCTGGCGTGACCAACAATAGAAAAGCCCATCGAAACCATGAGCACAGAAAGTAGTATAGTTTTGTTTAAACCCATTCTTCACCTCGTATGCAGTATTTATACGGGGTATAGGGCCATTCCGACACTGTCAGCCCGCTGTACAGTCAAAAAGTACAAAAGGCTTAAGTTATTGATTATTATAGTGAATTAAACGTGCCCAGACTAACTTTTTTGGGCAAATAAACTTTCTACAAAGTCTTGGTGATGGAATATACGTAAATCCTGAATTTTTTCACCCGTTCCAATAAATTTAATTGGAATTTGAAGCTCATGAACTAAGCCTACGGCAACGCCACCTTTGGCCGTTCCATCAAGTTTTGTCATCACGATACCGGTTAATCCAAGTGCCTGGTTGAATTCGACCCCTTGAAGTAAGGCGTTCTGCCCACTGTTTGAATCAACGACTAATAAACATTCATGGGGAGCTTCGGGCATTTGTTTTTGAATGACCCGTTTAACTTTCTTAAGTTCTTCCATTAAATGAGCCTGCGTATGTAAGCGGCCAGCAGTATCTATTATAATATAGTCATAACCTTGAGCCTTGCCCTTTGCGACGGCATCAAATGCGACTCCACTGGGATCCATTACTCCGACGGGCGCAAAGATCTCTACTTGCGCGCGATCAGTCCACACCCGAAGTTGTTCCCCTGCGGCCGCACGAAATGTATCTCCGGCAGCAACCAATACTTTGAATCCCTTTTGGGCAAGGTGAGAAGATAGTTTTCCGATAGTTGTAGTTTTACCAGCACCGTTGATACCAACGATCATCATTACACATGGACCATCAGTTGGTTTCTTCAATCGGGCTACGACGTCCATTTGTAAGTCTGTAGCTCTTACCGGATCAAAAAATTCCATCAGATGAATTTTAAGACTGGATTCTAAATTTTCCAATGTAGGATTAGACATCTTTCTCAGATCATGACGAAGGGATTCCAGTAGACTCTCGACCGTCTTTGGGCCCAGGTCGCTAGTGTAAAGAACTTCTTCTAAGGTATCGATATTTTCGTCTAAAGAAGAATCCTTTTTCCAAAGTTGAGTAATGCGGCCAAAGATTTGCGCCTGAGTATTTTTTAAAGCGTTGGCTAACGTAAATTCAGTTTTTACATCGGCTTTAGTTTTGGTATCAGGTTTAAAAGTCGCACTGTGCGCTGCCTTCTCAGAATCCGGGTGATCTTCTTTAATTTCTAAAGATCTTTGGATTCGAAATTCCTGAGGCTCTGGATGGGGGTCAATATCAACAACAGATCCACGGGGAAAAATAGAAATGGAATTCTCGGATGCACGAACATCTTTGTTGTGGCCCGGAATCTGGTGGGGCTTTGACTTATCTTCGAAATTTTCTTTCGGCGTTCCTTTTCGAAAAGCCTTCATGATGAAAGGAAATACGATAGCGAGCGCCAAAACTCCGATAAATATCAGAAGTCCTTCGAGAGCATTTTGATGTACTGGGGGTATTAGATTTTCCATTCATCTACTATTAGTAGAAGATAGAAAAAAAGGTACCTTCTATCGTCGGGAAACCCGCCGCAGCATGGGGTAATTGGCAGGAATCTGGACTTCCAAGCTATGGAATAAGACACTTTTCCCATGAAAATATTTATTGCACTCGTGATTCTGGCTTTAACCGCTTGTAACTCTAAACCAAAAAACCCGGATGCGACGTTTGCGTAAAAGCTGGCAGGCGATACCAATAGCACCGCGGTAGGTGTGGGTGCACTCCCGGTATACGTAGATTCGCCAAAAGCTGGTACGAACCGGAAAATTTCCGGAAAGGTTTTTTGCGGAGAAGGTATTTCTCAGTATCCGGCCAATCAAGCTCAGATAAAAATTATGGACGGCAAAAAGGTTATCGCTTCCATTACAACCGGACCTACCGGCGACTACGAGGTCTCATCCGCATTTGTCAGAAATAAAAATTATCAAATTGAAGCCGAAGCTAAATGCGGAAAGGTCTCCCGCCAATTTTCATTGATGGGAGAACTTTCCATGGAAAATTTAGATTTATATCTTCGAAGGTAATGCCTACGAGATCTCAGCTAATCGACGGCAAAGAATTTTAAGGGCAGGCTTTTTCAGTACAAGCCATGTAGTTACCCGGCTGACATGAACAAGTATTACAAGAGCCGAACTTAACTGATTCGCCAACTTTTAAAACTTTATCGCCATATTTACATCCACCCTGAGGAGCACACGCGATTTCTGTACAGCTAATGTATCCGCCCGACCGGCAAGTACATGTGTTGCAGCCATCTTTACCTTTGAAAGATTGCCCGATTGGGATTAATTCGCCAGCGACATTACAACCAGTTTTTACACAACCTAGTTCTGTACAACCTACGTAGCCACCTTCTTGGCAAGTACAAGTGTTGCAACCGTCAGTTGCCGGAAAGCTGTCACCGATGTTCAGAGTTTTTCCACCAAACTTACAAGAAGCAGCCGCAGGGCCTCGCTTGCCGATGGCAGACATAATATCTGATTTAATTGATTTCACATCGGCCGCAAAAACGGACCCACAAAAACTGATCGACAATAATAACGTAAGTAATTTCATAGTACCCCCAGAAAAATTATTTCCGGGGACCAAGGGATTGTCAAAACGACTTTTTATTTAATTTCGTTAGGATCTAGCCCAGTTGAGCTTCTTGAAGATTTACAGACACCATTGTGGACACACCACGCTCTTGCATGGTCACGCCGTAAAGTTTAGAGGCAACTTCCATTGTGTGCTTATTATGCGTTACTACGATGATTTGCGAGCGTTTAGACATCTCTCGAACCAAGTCGTTGAAACGGTAAACGTTGGCATCATCAAGTGGCGCATCGACCTCGTCTAGTAGGCAATACGGTGACGGCTTAACTAGAAAGATCGAGAAAATCAAAGCAACTGCCGTCAGTGCTTTTTCTCCACCCGACATCAAAGATACGTTTTGCATCTTTTTGCCCGGAGGTTTTGCGATCATCTCGATACCCATTTCGCCTTTTTCTTCGTTCTCGTGAAGTTGTAGATGAGCTTCCCCACCACCGAACAACACCGGGAATACTTTAGTGAAACGGTCATTAACTTGCTCGAAAGTTTCTTTGAAACGTTTAGAACAAATTCTGTTAATACGCTCGATTACTTTCTGAAGTTGGTCTTTTGCACTGACCAGGTCGTTATACTGTTGGCTTAGGAACGTGTAACGTTGAGAGGTCTCTTCGTACTCGTTAATCGCTGACAAGTTAACTTCACCCATGCGGCCTAAACGCTCTTTTAGTTCTTTAAGAGTTTGTTCGCCCTCTTTAGGGTCGCCTTCACGGTTTAAGTGCTGTTGGTAGACTTGGGACAAATCTAACATGTAACGTTCGCGAACTTGCTCGAGCAAGAATTGCTCTTTCATTGTCGCTTGGTCCATTTTCAGATGAGCTTCGGTCATTTGACTTGTGCGCTCGTGGGCCGCGCGCTGAGTTTTAGACCAATTAGCTTCGACTTCAGTCGTTTGCGCAGAATGAATTTCATATTCATTTTTGGCTGCCGCTAAAGTTCTGCGCATGGTTTCTAATTCATTCACTGATTTTTCGAAAGCTAATTTTTCTTCTTCAAGTTTGTACTGGCCATCGGTCATTTGCGAAGAATACTGTTCGGACTCTTCACTCATACGAGTTAATTGTCCGCGCAATTCACCTAGGCTTCGTTGAACACGGTCAAGTTCACGAATTAAACCTTGGAACTCTTGATTTTTACTAGCCAACTGAATTTCGTTTTCACGAACGTCATTTTGTAATTGATCAAATCCCGCACGAGTCGAAGTTAGCTCGGCCGTTAATGCATCTGCCGTCTCTTGAAGCGCCATCTTTTTAGTTCGCGTTTCAACCAAATCATCAGAGATTTGTAAAATGCGGCTTTCAAGCTGTTCTTTTTGTTCAGCCAGACGAACGCGTTCACGCTCTTGGCGTTCAACCGATTGAGAAACGGTGGAAAGTTCATACTCGGAACGTTCCATATCTTTTTTAAGTTCCGTAACCTTGATTTCTTGTTCGACTTTACGTTTTTGCGCGCCTTCGAAATCATTTGTTACGTTACGAAGTTGTTCTTCAATCTTTTTCAAAGAAGCTTGGCCCAGAGCTAATTTTCCCGCCCACTCTTCTTTACGTTGAGATAATTCTTTAATTTCACGACGGCGCTTTAGTAAACCAGATTCAGCGTTCACTTCAGTTGCACCACCGGATAATACTCCGTCAGCACTTAGTGAATCACCATCTGGAGTAACGAACGTCCAGCCTGGATACTCGGGACGTAAACGCAATGCAGTTCTGACATCTTCAACGATCGCAACGCCACTTAGGATTTGCGATACCGGAGCGGAAAATTCCTGCGGAGAAGTCACAACCTGATTTAATAATGTAATCACACCGGCTTCTGCAGATGGTGCGCGGTCAAAATGTTTTGCTTGAACGTGGTCTACGTTTAAGAAACTTGATCTTCCGACTTTACTGTTTTTCAAATAATCAACGGCTTCAACTGAAGGTTCGTCGTTGTGAGTAAGTAACATTTGCAAACGGTTACCTAACGCTGCTTCCATCGCCAATTCGTATTCCGGCGGGACTTCTACAACTTCAGAAACCGGATAGAAATTTTGAACTGTATTTCCTTGAGAATCGATTTGATTTTCACCGCGGGCGCGGCTCCAAAGCATGACGGACTTTACACCCTCTTCGAAACCTTCGAAGTTAGTTTGCAAGTTTTCTAATCCATAAAGTAAAGATGCAACTTCGTTTAGTTGATCTTTGAAAGTATCAACTTCTTGGCGTTTTTCTTCGATCTGTCCGCCCAGAAGTTTTTTGTTATGTTCAAAACTTTCAAAGTCATTGGAAAGATCCATTTGAAGTTGGCGCTCGCGCTCGAACTGATTCAAAATTTTGTGACGGTGACTTTCGAACTCTTGTTTCTTTTCGCGAAGTTCGTTTAAAGCAAGATCGTGTTCTTCCAGACGGCTATTTAAATCATCCAATTGGCTACGAAGCGCTAGTTCTCGAGCTTCCAGGGAAGACTCAGTTTGGCCAAGGGCGAATAAATCCCTGCGGCCCGAAGTTAAACGGTCATCAACTTCATTAATTCTTGCTTGGGAAGTTTCGTAAGTAGATTGCTTAGAGGTAAAAGTAGTTTCTAGTTCAGCTACTTCGGCACCTAAGGTTTCTTTTTGTTCTAACAAAGTTTTTTCGTCGCGCTCTAAAAGTTCAGCACGCGCGTGTTGTTCTTGAAGTAAAGATCCCGTCATCATTTCATTACGACGAGCTTGTTCAATTTCGAAACGCAATTCTTGTAATTGCATTTCTTTTCTTTGAACTTCGGATTGGCGCTCTTGAACTTGGTTCTGAAGATCATCAATCGCTTTTTCTTTAACTAGTAATTCAGTTTTTAAAGTTTCGAACTCTGCCTGCAAAGAAGATAAGGAAGCTTGTTGCTCGACTTCCATGGATTGCAATTCAGTAAATAATCTTGATGCTTCGTCAGCTGCCTGGCGAAGATCACTGTACTGAATCGAGTTAAGCCATAATTCAAGGGCTTCAACTTCCTGTTTAATTTGACGGTATTTTTCAGCCTTCTGAGCTTGGCGCTGTAAAGAATCAATTTGGCGTTTTAATTCGCCGATGATGTCCTGAAGACGAAGAATATTCTGTTCAGTTGATAGCAATTTACGTTGGGATTCTTTTTTGCGGGCTTTGAACTTTGTAATTCCCGCAGCTTCTTCGATCAAATGCTTACGGTCTTCAGGTTTTGCCGTAATGATTCTGCCGATCATACCTTGTTGGATGATAGAAAAACCTTTTGCGCCGGCGCCTGTATCCATGAAAATTTCTTGGATGTCTTTTAGACGAGCAGGTTCTTTATTAATGAAGTATTCCCCTTCACCACTGCGGTGAAGACGGCGAGTAACCATGATCTCGGAAAATTTTAAATATTTAGCTGGAAAAGGACCACCGTCATTTTCCAATGTTAATGAAACTTCGCAAAGACCCAAAGGCGCATAACCTTCAGCACCCGCAAAGATGACGTCGGTCATGGTACTTCCACGAAGATCCTTCGCGGACATTTCGCCCATGACCCACAATAAACCATCAACGATATTTGATTTACCGCAACCGTTAGGTCCGACAACGCCGGTAATTCCGGCGTCGAAGTGAATGACTGTCCTATCTTTAAATGATTTGAAACCGATGAGTTCTAGTTTCTTAATTCTCAAAATTAACCTCTACGCTAGTGATTGCCCGGCGTGCTCTTCGCTGAACTAATTGCCGCCCTCGCGGATGCAAGTCGGGCGATCGGGACGCGGTATGGCGAACAGCTGACATAATTCAAACCAACGGTCTGAAAAAATTCGATGGATTCTGGATCCCCGCCGTGTTCCCCGCACACCCCTACCTTTAGTCCAGGTTGAGCTCTTCTGCCTAAGTCCACACCGATTTTGACAAGTTGTCCAACACCAATTTGATCGATGCTGACAAACGGGTCTTTTGCGAAGATTCCTTGGCTGACATAACTTCCTAAAAATCTTGAGGAATCATCACGAGATAGCCCAAGGGTAGTTTGCGTCAAATCGTTGGTTCCAAAGCTAAAAAAATCAGCATGTTCAGCGATGCTTTCGGCAGTGATTGCTGCACGAGGTAATTCGATCATCGTGCCTATTAAATAATCAAATTTTACACCCTGTTCTTGCTGCACCTTCTCGACTTCAGTCTTGGTTTGCGCGCGCAAAATCTGTAATTCTTTATCGATCCCAACAAGAGGAATCATGATTTCCGGTATTAATTTGTAACCTTCTTTAACAAGTTTTGCTGCCGCTTCTGCAATCGCACGAACCTGCATTTGGTAAATTTCCGGGAAAGTAATCGCAAGCCTGCAACCACGGTGACCCAACATCGGATTGAACTCGTGAAGACTGTTTATTTTTAATCGTAAACGATCGGGATCCCATCCTAAACGCTTCGCAAGTTCGATTGATTCATCATCAGAATGAGGAACGAATTCATGAAGTGGCGGATCTAATAAGCGAATCGTTACCGGAAGCCCGTCCATGATTTTAAATATTTGGTAAAAGTCATCCCTTTGCATTGGTAATAACTTTGCCAAAGCTCGTTCACGTTCAATTTTATTTTCCGATAAAATCATTTCACGAACGGCATCGATTCTGTCCGCACCGAAAAACATATGTTCAGTCCGGCAAAGCCCGATTCCCTCGGCCCCAAAATTTCGCGCAGTTTGTGCATCTTTCGGAGTATCCGCATTCGTGCGAACGCCCATTGTACGGCGCTTGTCCGCGATTTTCATGATTCTTTCGAAATGAGCATCAAGCTGTGGCTCTATCGTTTTCACTTCGCCTAAAAACACTTCGCCCGTTCCGCCATCAAGAGTGATCACGTCACCTTTTTTTAGAACGTAGCCTTTTGCTTTCATCGTTTCGGTTCGGTAATCAACTTCGACTTCACCACAACCAGCAACGCAACATTTTCCCATTCCGCGCGCAACAACTGCCGCATGCGAAGTCATTCCACCACGAGTAGTTAAAATTCCTTGCGCTGCCACCATTCCGGCGATGTCTTCAGGGGAAGTTTCTATCCGCACCAGCACTACCTTTAAGCCCTTTTCTTTCCAAGCCACTGCTTCTTCGGAAGAGAAAACGATTTGTCCGCAAATTCCACCCGGTGAAGCCGGAAGGCCCTTTGCTAACTGGGTCCGTTTTGTTTTTGGATCAAGCGTTGGATGCAATAATTGATCTAATGATGAAGGATCTAAACGAAGTAGAACCTCATCTTCGGAAATCATTTTTTCATCTAACATGTCACACGCGATTCTTAATGCGGCTTTTGCTGTGCGCTTTCCATTTCTGGTTTGAAGCATCCACAGCACGCCACGCTCGATCGTGAATTCGATATCTTGCATATCGCGGTAATGAGATTCTAATTTTTTATAAATTGTTACCAATTCACCATAGGCCTTTGGCAATAATTCTTCCAAAGATTTATGGCCGGCTTTGTCTGCTTCGACTTTAGTTAAATATTGCGGAGTCCTAATTCCGGCAACAACGTCTTCACCTTGGGCATTGATTAAAAATTCCCCGTAAAACATTTTCTCGCCCGTGCTTGGGTCACGAGTAAATGCCACGCCCGTTGCCGAATCATCACCCATATTTCCGAAGACCATGGATTGAACGTTAACGGCCGTTCCCCAATCAGCAGGGATACTATGAAGTTCACGGTAAGTAACCGCGCGCGAAGTATTCCAAGAATGGAATACCGCGGAGATCGCACCCCACAACTGTTCTTGCGGATCAGATGGAAATGCTTTTCCCGTCATTTGCTGAACTAGGGCTTTAAATTTTTTAACAAGCAACTGCAAATCTTCGACGGAAAATTCGGTATCTAACTTGATGCCCTTTTCGTCTTTTAAATCTTCCAAGGTAACTTCAAGTAAAGATCCGTTCATTCCCATTACGACGTCAGAATACATTTGAATAAATCGACGGTAAGAATCCCAGGCGAATCTTGGATTGTCCGAAGCTTGCGCCAGGCCTACAACAGTTTGATCGTTTAAACCTAAATTTAAAATTGTATCCATCATTCCCGGCATCGAAGCGCGGGCCCCTGATCTGACACTGACTAGTAATGGATTTTTCGCATCGCCAAATTTTTTGCCGATCTTTTTTTCAACCCTTGCCATAGCTTCGGTTACTGCTGGCCTTACCCAGTCAGGCAACTTCCCGCCGGCATCGTTATAGTGAGTGCAAATTTCAGTAGAAATTGTAAAGCCCGGAGGAACCGGCAAACCAAGTGCGGTCATTTCAGCAAGGTTAGCCCCTTTTCCGCCCAAGATATTTTTCATCTTGGCATTGCCTTCGCTTTCGCCAGCCGCAAAAAAGTAAACGAACTTTTCAGGACGCTTAAGTGAGCTCATGGGTTCCCCTTTATTTGTAGTTCTTAATTCCAGTTCTGACATATTCACCTAACTGAGTCATAGCAACCCGGTCTTGCTTCATTGTATCGCGATGTCTGACGGTAACTGCTTGATCATTCGCCGTTTCGAAATCCACCGTTACGCAAAATGGCGTTCCGATTTCATCCTGGCGGCGATACCGTTTCCCGATGGAAGCGGTTTCGTCGTAAACCAGATCGAAATCTTCAGAAAGTTCCTGGCGTAATTTTTCCGCGACACTGGTAAGTTCATCTTTTTTAGATAATGGCAGCAAAGCAACTTTGTACGGGGAAATTTCCGGATGTAATCCTAAAACAACGCGCGTGTCTTCGGACTGGCCCTCTACCGCAGTTGTCACTTCTTCCCGATAAGCATCACACATGAATGCTAAGAATAAGCGGTCACACCCAACGGCTGTTTCGATAACGTAAGGTACAAACTTTTCTTTATTAGCTTCGTCGAAATACTCCAGTGATTTACCCGAGAACTTCATGTGCTGGCTTAAATCGAAATCGCCACGATTGTGAATTCCCTCTAGTTCAGAAAATCCCATTGGAAATTTGTACTGAACGTCAACTGCCGCCCGAGCGTAGTGAGCAAGTTCGTCAGGACCGTGAGGTTTAAATTCCAAATTTTCTTTTTTAATTCCGTATTTCAAATAGAAATTCCAACGGGTTTCTTTCCATTGCTCGAAAAATTCCGCATCCGTTCCGGGTTTTACGAAATATTGCATTTCCATCTGTTCAAATTCACGCGTGCGGAAAATAAAATTCCCCGGAGTAATTTCATTCCGGAAAGATTTTCCGATTTGCGCGATTCCGAATGGAATTTTATAGCGCGAAGTTGCTTGGCAATTTCCGAAGTTAACGAAAATTCCTTGCGCGGTTTCTGGCCGCAGGTAAACCACACTTCCGGAATCTTCGACGGGGCCCATGTGGGTTTTAAACATTAAATTAAACTGTCTTGGTTCAGATAAATCTTTGGAGCCACAGTTAGGACACTTTTTTTCTTTGATATAAATTTCCGTGTTGTCGGATCGAAATCGCGTTTTACAGGCTTTACAGTCTACTAAGGGATCAGAGAATCCATCAACGTGGCCAGATGCTTTCCAAACCATGGGTGCCATCAAAATCGCAGCGTCAATTCCCACAACGTCGGATCTGCGAGTCATTGCATTCCACCATGCGCGTTTCACGTTGTATTTCATCAACGATCCTAGCGGACCGTAATCCCAACAACTGCCTAGTCCACCGTAGATTTCACTGCTTTGAAAAACAAAACCGCGCCGCTTAGAGAGGCTTACAAGTGTATTTAAGTCTTTTAAATTATTTACTTTCATCCAAACACTCCCCGTCACCGGTGCGAAAGAGACCCAATTATTCATTTAATTTATCACTTTAAGGAAGCCCGTAAGAGCTTACGCAAAGTGACCCTGAACTGCTTTATTTAAAATCGTTTTAAAGGGTTACATGTCACTAAAAGACCCGTCAAGTTGTGCATTATTATTGCTTTAGCTAGTTAAGCGTTGGTATGACACCAACTAGAGCACTGACTCAGAGGGCAGAGAGATTTGCCTTTAATTTCAGCGGAAGTTTCAGATAGGATTTTGAAATCAGCCGTTGAACTAAACGAGTGAACGATGGACCCTAACTTTGCGTTTCGACGATTAAGTTTAGGTTCGCGGTAGAGGGACCGAATCGTTTGGTGTTCAGAATGGAAAACAGGAGGGGTTGTCCATGGGTCTTAAAGGATTAAAAAACGTTTTATCAGCTTTGAGCGCGTTTTTCATAACGTTAGCGATCAGCGCGCCTGCATTTTCCCAAGCATTACCGACTTTGGAAGCCCAGAAAATTCTGGAAAATCCCCGCCAACCAATCGATGTTACCCGACCGGAAGATCTTTTCCTAATTAGCCAGCAGTTCGAACTTATGCGTTCAACATTACGCTTAACAATTTCAGACGAGCGCCATTTGCCATTGATGCGTCACCACGGCGTCGAAACTGAATACGTGGCGTTATTAATTCACGGACTTTACGGGTCCCCTCACCACATGAAGTATATCCAGGAACAATTTTACTCTCGTGGCATCAACACGGTTTCTTGGTTACTTCCAGGGCACTACCAAAAAAATTATACTGATTTAGATAAAGTTACTTACCAACAATGGATTCAGTCTTCTCGGAACGGCCTAAAGTGGGCTCAGAAATTGGGCAAAAAAGTTATCTTAGTAGGGTTCTCTACCGGATCAATGATTGAAACAATTTTTGCTTCCGAACCAGAAAATAAAATTGCCGGAATTTTTATGTATGCACCCGCTTTAAAGATTCACGCGGCTTCCTTTGTAGCAGCCCATATCGGTGACATGCTTAACGTGATCGGAAATGATTTTGCTTTTGGCCAACCAAACGGAAAAAATATTTCTTACTACAGCCCGCAAGCCGCCATCCAATTAGAAAGCATGGCAAAAAACTTTAAATCAAAATTTTCTAATTACAAACACTTGAAAATGCCCATCATGGTAAGCGCATTTAATAATGATTTTACAATTGATGGTGGCGAAGTTGAAAAATTGGTTGCGCAAGCACCGAATGTAACAAGTAATCTTAGAATTCCATTGGGCGCACGCGCACCACTATGGATTTTCTCTACCTTCGAACTACCAAAAGAATTCGACCTGACTCCGAACAAGATGCTTAATCACGGAATCATGCCAGGTCTGGATTGGAATTCTGCTTGGAAAAATACTAAGACCGGGCAAGTTCAGTCAGTTGGCCACGCTATGGAAAATTGGTTGGGTGCCGTTGCAAGGTATTCTGCTAACTTCTGACGAGTCTTCGGCTCTGCTGAGCAATAATGCGATGTTTCTGGAGCGCTCAGGTTTTTTGATAACTCGGTAAACGGCACGGACACGGTTTCGACGAACGCCGAACGGCGACGGCAATCCCCCTTCCTTTCATAACAAAACTCTGACAATGGTTTTTTTTCGATATGGTATGTTTCGGCCATATCGAAGGAGTCTTTCATGTATTTTAAAACTTTGGTCGTCGTCGGAATCACTTTAGTATCAACCGCGCTATCAGCCTCTGATTCCTATGATTACAATTTTCCGGGTTGCAATGGTGGCGGCGGAAATTGGCCCTCGGCTCGATTACAAATACTCCAAGATCTTTGTGCGAATCAAAATGGTGAAAACGAAGTTGCCTATGGGGGTCATTGTAATGGTCGACTGACCCTTTCAGTTTATTGCAAGTCTGCTCAAATTAAGTCGGTTGAAATTAAAGACTGTTTTTGCGATTAGACTTTAACAAATCCGAAGCCATCAGACTCCAGTTGCCCTTTCCTTCTTTAACCCATTGATCAGCAAGATTTCCATGATAACTAGCGGCCGTTAGTGCCGCTTTCCAGCTTGGAAGTCCTTGCGCTGTTAGTGCTGCGATAAATCCTGCTAACACATCACCCGTGCCGGCTTTGGCCAATGCCGAATTCCCGGTGGTGATAACAGCTTGATGAATTTTTCCAGATTTTTTTGAAGTCCAAGATACCGTCGTACGAAATCCTTTTAGTAAAATTGTACATCCAAATTTTTCTGCGGCCTCGTAACCGATCTGCCAGCGGTTCGCTTCTATCTCTGAAGCTGGCAATCGCATTAGCCTTGAGAGTTCCCCTGCGTGCGGAGTTAAAATCCAAGATGGCGGAAGTTTCGTTACTTGCAGTGCCAGTGAAAATAATCCATCGGCATCACAAATTACGTTAGGATGTTTTAATAATTTTTTAAATATCCCCAATGTTTCGGCGCTACGGCCGAGTCCAGGGCCGTATAATATTGTGTCATACCCATGGAAATCCAAGTTTTCGTCCCACTGTTTCCAAAGAAAATCAGGCGGAAGGAAGCTTCGCAAAGTTTCGCTCGGCGATGATACAGTCACGTAACCTACGCCTAGCCTCGCGGCGGCCAAGCTGGCTAATCGGGCTGCGCCTTCCATTCCTTCGGAACCTGCCAATACTAGGAGCTTTCCATTGGTGGATTTGTTTCCCACTGGGCTTCGCCGTGGGAAATATTTTATCAAATCTTTTTTTGCGAAAACGAATTTCGTGCTCGATGGTTTAACTTGCGTTTCAATGCCGGGAAATTTAATTACTTTTATTTTCCCTGTATGAAGTGGTCCTTCATTCACGAAAAAACCCGGTTTTGGTTTGTAACAAGTTAAAGTGATATCGGCTTCGAATGCGATGGGATTTACTGTTCCCTCTAAAGAGTCCAGACCAGTGGGAATATCGATGGCAACACGAGTTGCACTTTGGGAATTAAAAAATTCTATTATTTTTTGGATATGAACGGATAGGGGTCGAGATAAACCTGCCCCAAAAATTCCATCAATTATCAGGCGCTCGTTACGGAATTCATTTTCCAAAAGAGTAATAAACTTTGCAATTGGTGTTGCTTCGTCAAAATAATATTCCTGGTAATTTCCACCATTCACTTTTTTTAATTGGGCCGCCAGTTCCCCAGACTTTTTCTTGTGAAGCGCTGAAACCGTCGCGCACTCGACAAAGATGACTTTTAAACTCGCCTTCGGATGCTCCGCTAAAATTAATCGAGCAATTTTAATCGCGTCGGCGCCGTTATTACCCGGGCCAGCCAAAATCGTAATTGGTTTATCTTGTCGAAGCTGAGGTTTTAATTGTGCAAACATTTGATCGGTTACGTGATCTAGTAACGATTCGGGAGTTATGGAATTTGATTCGAACAACCGGTCTTCTAAATTTCTGACTTCTTCGCCGGTCATTAGTGGATACATGCAAAAAACCTTGAAAATTTAGAGTTCATTTCGCCCCGAATGTGAGTTACATTCTGTCTGTAATTGATTAATTGATGAGAGAAAATAAAGCCATGAAAAACTTCCTCGTTTTTTTCTTATTATCCCTGCTAGCCCGGATTGTGTTCTCACATCACGTTGGACTGATTGATGACGAGGCCTATCATTGGACATGGAGCCAAGACCTGATGCTCTCTTACTATGATCATCCCGGAATGATCGCTTGGCTTGAACGAATCAGCACGATGATGTTTGGCAATACAATCTGGGGCGTAAGGCTTCCATCTTTTATTTGTTACGTTCTTGCCGTTTATTTTATGTGGCAGCTCACCAAACAAATGTTTGACGAGGCAGCGGCATGTTTTGTTGGCGCGATTATGCTGTGGTCTCCGTTTTGGGGTTTTGGTGGGTATGTCGCTTCGCCGGAACCACCGTTCATGCTTTGTTGGGTTTTAGCTTGTTATATTTTTTGGCAAGGCACCCGTCCTGATGACAATCGCTGGAGTGTCGCCAAAACCTGGATCCTCTTAGGACTTGTCATGGGATTAGGTTTAAATTCAAAATTTATCATCGCACTTTTAGCGCCGGGATTTGGTTTATACTTATTGTTTACCCGCCAGCGCCGGGATTTGCTGACACGTTGGCCTTGGGTGGGATTTTTAATCGCGACTTTACTTTGTATTCCAATTTTCGCTTGGAATATTGATTTCGATTGGCCGGGGTTTCGATATCAATTCCATGACCGTCACACCGGTGAATCTTTTTCTTTTGCTCGTTGGATAAAATGGTTTGGAATTCAGTTTTTCTTTTATACTCCGGTATTGTATCCGCTTTTGCTTTTGAGTTTTGGTTGGGCATTTAAGAACAGGAAAACTTATCGCTGGGCTTTTCTGTTTTATCTGACTTTACCAAGCATGGTGATATTTTACGTTCAGCCTTTCTTTGCAGATTATAAACCCCATTGGGCTGGGGCTGCCCACTTAATTTTACTGATGGGTGCCGGTGCTTTTTATTCCCACGGATTAAAGTGGGGTGAAAAATATTTAATCGGTGCGCACTCAAGTGCGCTTCGGAAAAACCTAATCGGGTTCCATATTTTTTATAACATTCTGGTTTATTCGCCTTTCTTGGGTCCGTGGGTTCCCACGGCCTACAATTTTGTGAAAGATAAATTTAACTTAAAAGAAAATTGGGAAACGAAATGGGACTTCAGCAATGAATTTACTGGCTGGGAAGATCTTGGACAGCGATTAATCGATAAACAACGTTTCATATACGCAGAAACCGGAAGAAAACCACATTTCGCGGCTCTCCGGTATGAAACGACAGCGCAAACTTGGTGGGGATCCAAAGAAAAAACCTACATGATGAGTTCCACCCGCAGCCACTATACCGTCACGCAATTTCACCGCGGTGACTTTGAAAAATTGAAAGGCTCTGATTTTCTAGTCGTTACGACTGAAAAGTATCAGGCAAATCCATTTGAATATGCTGATTGGGGAAAGTGTACTCCGGAATACTTGAAAACTTTCCGCGCAAATGTTCACGCGCGAACATTTACAATTTGGTATTGCCAGAATTTTAAAGAACTAAAAAATTAAGAGTAGCTGACTTCTTCAATTGAATAAGTTTCGGAACCATTTGGTTTTTGAACAATTGCTTCGTCGCCGACGTTTTTTCCCAGCAAAGCCTTTGCCATTGGGGATTTCCAGCTGATCTTCCCTTGCGGTAAATCTAATTCATCAGCGCCAACAATTTGGTAAACGTGGGTTTCGCCATCTTCACTTGTCACCGTGACCTTAGCCCCGAACCGAACTTTATCACCACTCATCGTTTTCGGATCCACGACTTCAGCCGCGTCCAGACGGTCAG
>JAZKJI010000007.1:20836-21085 GCA_040384405.1 Bdellovibrionota bacterium | reverse complement strand
TTGCGTGGGCCTCAATCAGCTGAGTGCCGACTTGCATGGTATCCGAGGAAACCTTAAAATGAAGAGGCTTGATGTCATTTACCTCTAAAAATACTTTGGATTTAAAGGGCCTTAAGGTTTCTAAAAACCGCTCTAAAGATAGAATATTTGCGTCTAAATTTTGGGTTAAAGTCATTACTTTTGGAGAGTAGGACTGGGGGATCGCAGCACGGCAGCTTCGAACCACAATTGAAGCGCCCGCAGAGTCGA
>JAZKJI010000007.1:17228-20826 GCA_040384405.1 Bdellovibrionota bacterium | reverse complement strand
GATTTTATCAATTACCCTGGAATTCGTACATGCGTAGGGCCTTTGCATCCAAGCAAGTCCCACCATAAGCCCACCAAAGGACACAACAAAAAGAATTCCAAAGCATTTTTGCCAATTCATTAATTATAAATGAGAGCAATTTAAGGGCCGAATTTCGGATGACCACACCCTGTAAAAATGCTAATCCCTTTGTCTATGCCAAAGTGGAATATACCCCATACCGCCAATAAAAACGTGAAAGCCCAACCTGCGTCCAGTGCACTTGGATTCGGTAAGTTTTTTACCGACCACATGTTTGTTGCCCGCTATTCCAGAGAGCGCGGTTGGTACGGGACAGAAGTGGTTCCCTATGCGCCTTTGGCAATGGATCCGGGTGCTTCGGTTTTACATTATGGCCAAGCACTTTTTGAGGGACTAAAAGCCTTCCGCCAATCTGACGGCAGCATTTCTGTTTTTCGACCTGAATTTAATTGGAAGCGAATGACATTCGGAGCGGGCCGATTGTGCATGGAAGCTCCGCCATTGGATCTTTGGATGGAAGGCCTTGATGCTTTATTAAAAGTTGAACAAGCTTGGGTACCAAAAGAAAAGGGCACGGCACTTTATATTCGTCCGACACTTATCGGAACAGAATCCTTTCTAGGGGTTCGTCCATCAAACGAATATTTATTTTTCATTATTCTTTCACCTGTGGGTGCTTACTATTCTGAAGGAACTAAGCCCGTTAAAATTTGGGTGGAAAAAGGTTTCGTTCGTGCGGCTCCGGGTGGTTTGGGTGAAACAAAAGCCGCCGCAAATTACGCGGGAAGTTTAAAGGCCGCGCAAAATGCTAAAGAAAAAGGGTACGCGCAAGTTTTGTGGCTTGATGTAACTAAAACCCACATTGAAGAAGTGGGAACCATGAACGTATTTTTCGATTTCGGTGACGAAGTCGTAACGCCAGCTCTGGATGGAACAATTTTAGAGGGCGGAACACGCCAAGTTGTAATTGAACTTCTGCGTGAACAAGGGCGAAAAGTATCGGAAAGAAAACTTTCTTTATCAGAAATTCTTGGTGCTCATAAAGAGGGAAGATTAAAAGAAGCTTTCGGTACTGGCACTGCCGCGGTTATTTCTCCGATTGGTGAGTTATCCTCTGAAGATTTTAAAATCGTCTTTAAACCAGCCGAAGGTACAGAGTGGGGTCCTACCGCGACTCAACTTTATAAGCGTATAACTGATATACACTACGGGATCGCGCCAGATACACACGGCTGGTTAACCCCGATTAAAGGTTAGACACCGGTTCTTACGTCCATACCTAATTGAAACAAAAAATTATAGAAGTTAAACCCGGGAAATTGCTCTGCTACAATTTATGGTAGGGGAACACATTTTCTGTTCTGGGGGTTTTCATGAACTTACGTTCTATGTTTTCAGGTCGTCGATTCCTGATTGTTGCTTCGACACTAGCAGGCGTTTATGTCGTGTTAGTTGCATTTCAAAACTGTTCGAAAGTTTCGGCGGTTCCGGTTAATCCAGAATATTATCAGCGATTAGCTGCTGGAATTGAATCTGATGACATGGTTATCGGTGAAGATGACAGTACGACAAAAGTTAAAATCGCGGTTATTGCGGATAATTCGCAAACTATGGCGAATTCAAATATCAAACTAAAAGAATCTTTTGGTGATTTCTTTGATGGAATTGCTCCTGCCGTACTAAACCGTATGGATTTAGAGATTGTGTTTTTAAATACTGCCCAAACTTTGCCAACCGCTCCTTCAAATTATCAAAAACTTTCTTCTTCACTAACTTCATTTTTAACCGCGCAAGAAACTTCGGCCGCAAAAACACGTTCGATAGCTTCTACTAATGATGGATCCAGATTAACAATTGCTTCAAAAGATACTCCCGGGGATATTCTGGGATTTAGATCTGCGCAATCGGGAAGTAGTTTAAAAGAAGTTAAATTTTTACCAGCTCCGGTTCGATCATTGGCCTCTACGGGCAGTGATGTAATCAGAAAAGTTCGCGACGGATCAGTAAATAACATGAAAGATGATTTTCTTTCGCGCCTAGAGATTTTAACTCCGGCACGTTTATCTTCAGCTGAATTTGCTGATGGTACTCCGTTGGGGGATAGCTTATCTCAGGAGTCCGGGACTTGCGCCCTGGCAAGACTTCTTAATGAAGAAGGATCGTTCTTTTCGGCCGAAGAAATTCCGATTGTTTTACTTTTATCTGATGAAGACGACAAATTCCGTGACGGAAAAACCTGCGTTGCAAGCATCCAACAAAATTTAACTTCTAAGTCTCAGGTGATGGGAACTTGCGAAGGAAAAAATATTCGTCTGAAGGCAACGAAATACCAATCAAAGTTTGACCTTGGTCTTAGATATCCGGCAAAGGCCGCTTATTGTAAAGGTACCCGGTCAAATATGTTTACCGGAACTTATAAATATAGGCCCATAATGATGGACTATAAAGAAACCAGAATTAAATATTATAAATACAATTTAACTACTTCAGATGGTCAAACTACACGAACGATTAATACAACTCCGGAACCGGATTATGTGTTAGAGGAAAATATTTCTTTAACTTGTGATGTTACAAGAATTAAGAATTTAGTTTTGGCGAAAAATGCCAATGTAATTGTGGATAATCCGACTTATCCAATTACATGCGCGCAAACTGTGAAGGCAAAGACTGACAATTCATATCCAATCGATAAAACAACTTTATCAATTAATGGAAATGCCTTTGTCAGATTTAACCATCCAACTTTAGCCGCAACTCCAGTTACTCAGTTTGGCAAGGGTGCAAATTGCCCAGCCGCGGTTTTAACATTAATCGGGCAGTTAGATCCGGAATTAAGTTCTGGACGCCGTCAACTTGATACGACTACAGGTACTTGTAAAATTGCGGATGTAAAATTAAACGATGCTGCCGTAGCGCAAGAAAGTTATCCAACTTCAGGTGTTACGACGGTAGCTCAGTGTCAGTCCACTATTGCAAGTGCATGTTTGGCTGGCCAAAACTGCGTTTATAATAGTTTCTTTGCTGGGTCGCCGGTAATGGACGCAGCTCCAATTACCATTGGTACTTACGACGAATCAATCAATTGCAACACTTTGTGTAGTGCTACGACTTTATGTAAGTCTCGTGGAGCAATGACGGTTCAGGATTACTTAGCGTCGACAAAAAGCGCTTCATTAATTTCTTGCGCTTCAACGGCATTGGAAACCGCTGTTAACGTTGCGGATTCCCAGGAAAAAACTTTACTGACTTGCGATACTCCATGTAACCAAACTAAGTACTGTGCTTCATCACCTTTGGATACGGTGCGGTCTTATATAGGGAAAGCACTTCCAAGCATGAAGAGTTGTGATGCGCCGACAGACCTAGGTGGATTTTCTGTCGCTTTCGGACCAAGAGATCCGGATGCTTCAAATAACTATTGTTCGTCTGGAAACGCGATCATTGCCAATGTTGATCAATCCTCAATTGTGGAAAAAGTTCGCCGAGTTTCCGAAGCTAACGATGGAACCATTCAGGATTTGAATGCCTACATCAAACGCCGATTCAGCGAAATTTACGGCAGTTCACCTCCATT
>JAZKJI010000007.1:14428-17218 GCA_040384405.1 Bdellovibrionota bacterium | reverse complement strand
TGGTAAATTCTTTCGTAATGCTGCCAAGTGATGCTCGAGTCGGAAACCAATCTATCGGAGACACCTACATTTCCTTAACTAGCGATCTAAAGGGTAAAACTAATAGTATTTTGTCACCGACCTATTCTTATTCATTAAAAGAATTCTCAGCGACATTGGAAAACCGAATTAGTCGAACAGTTAAGTTCCCGCGTATTCAACCGGGCATGCAAATTATTACGGTTTGGTTAAATGGTGTTTTATTGAAAGCGGATCAATGGACTTCCCAATCTGCAAGTTTGACAATTGCTGACTCGGTTAACCTTAATAAAGGTGACCGCATCCACGTCGACTATAAAATTAAGTAATTACGCTTGAGATTTTTTAATCAAGTTAATGAAGGTAATGGCGCTTAAAGAAAGCGCCATTCCTTTTCGTTTCGCCAGTAACAGCTGCAAAGTGAGTGGCTTATCTCCGTGAATTTCAACTAAGCGTCCGCCTTCGATTTCCTTTTCCACGATAAACCGGGCGAGGTAAGCAATTCCGCCTCCTTGAAGGCAAAATCTTTTTTGGGTTTCCTGGCTATTAGATTCAAAAACTATTGAAGGATCTTTTCCCATCAGGTCGATGAGGTTTTTCGAAGGATGACTTTGATATTGGGATTTAATCGAGCCAATGAGCCCTTGTTTTTTTAGCGTTGCGCCTAATCGGGCAGAAGATAGGGACCCCTGCTTTTCCGGAATTAAGCTTGGATGACAAACGATTGCCATCTTCACCGGAAAGAGTGGTTCGTAATTAATTCCGGGAACATTTATTTTCGAAAAGAATAAACCGAATTCCAGTTCGTTTTTTAAAATCATAGAAACTATGTCATTAGGAACTCCGGAAAAAATACTTGGTATTACTTTGGGATAAGTTTTGCGCATCTGGTGGACTTGATCCAATAACAGATAATTAGTTACGTGATCAGAAGCTCCAAATTTTAATAATCCTTCGCAGGTTTCCTTCGTTCCTCGGCAGGTGTTCTCGATATCAGCAACGGTTTGAAAGATACCTTCGCTTTTAAGGAAGACTTCAACACCGATAGGGGTGAGGGAAACTCCCTTTTTAGAGCGCTCTAGAAGCTTCACACCCTCTTGGTTTTCTAGCAGGGCCACTGACTTGCTCAATGCCGATTGGCTGATCCTTAACCGTCTGGCTGCCTCCGTAAAACTCCCTGATTTTGCGACTTCGTAGAAATATCTAAGGTAATTAAGTTCCATAATTTCAACATATTAGCATATGTATTCCTAAAAGAGATAGATAAGATGAAAAATATGTATTTTTAATATATCTGGACCTAGCTTATTCTCTGCCTCGTTGCTGATTGACGGCACTAAAGGCTAGTTAGCCAGGAGGATTTATGAAAAAAATGATGATGGTGACTTTAATGACTTTGATATGTGGTTCGATTGCTAATGCTGGATCAAGTGTTACGACTTTGGCTTGTAGTTCTGAATCGGGAAGAACTGTAATCTCTGGAATTTTGCCAGGCCAAGGTGAAATGGCAGTAGCATTAAATTTTTCTGTAGCATCTGACATGATTATGTTTTCGAATTCTGATGATTATGTGCCTACAACTGCTGAGGTGGATTTAAACGCAAAAAACCAAACAGTGCGAATCGAAGTAAAAAACAAACTTACGCAGCTAAAGTTGGTATCTAGCTCTGCGAAACTAACTTCTTCTTCAAACGGGACAAAAGGATCATTTGTAGGACAAGTAACTGGAACCCATCCAAGTAATTGGGAACCAATTGCTGCTCCGATTGTGGTTCGTTGTTTTGTTTCGGACGAGATTTAGTTTACAGCGCCCAGAGGTTTTAACCGGCCCACTTTACCAACCTTGCTGTAAAGTGGGTGATCCATTTGCGGAGCCAACCATTTATTTGTTTCGACAAGTTGATCTAGATCGATTCCCGTTTTCACACCCATTCCCTCGAACATATAGGCAACGTCTTCAGTAGAAGCATTTCCCGCAGCGCCAGGGGCGTAAGGGCATCCGCCCAGTCCACCGATACTTGTATCAAAAACTCGGATACCCATTTTGTAAGCTTCCAAAGTATTTGCTAAAGATTGTCCACGCGTATCGTGAAAGTGTCCCGCTAATTTTTCAGCCGGGATTACTTTCAAAAGTTTCTCGAAGACGGATCTGACATCGCCGGGGCTTGCCGCACCAATAGTGTCACCGACGGAAATTTCAAACGAACCAAGGTCCAACAAGCGCTGAGCAATTTTTACGACTTGGTCTTCTGATACTTTTCCTTCAAACGGGCAACCAAATGCCACGCTGATATAACCCCGTAATGGAATATTATTTTTTGCAGCACCGTTTGCCACAACTTGAAACCGATTAAAACTTTCGTCGATCGTGCAATTAATATTTTTCTTGGAAAACGATTCTGTGCAGGACGCGAAAAGTGCAAATTCTTCCACCGGTTGTTTTAGTGCTTCGGTCATTCCTGTTTCATTAGGAACCAATACGGAAAACCAAAGTTCTTTTGGGATTTTTCTCTCGCGGCGAAGTTTTAGTACTTTTTCAACGACTTCTGGAGTTTGCGCCATCTGCGGAACCCACTTTGGATGAACGTAAGCACCAAGTTCAATACGACGTAAACCTGCATTCGCAAGTCTGACGGCCATTTCCACCCGTGTATCAACAGGTAGCATGGTTTTTTCGTTTTGAAGGCCATCGCGTAGGCCTACTTCGACCAGTGTTACGTTCATGACTTTTCAAACTCCACAAGTGTTTGACCCAATTTTACTTGGTCGCCT
>JAZKJI010000007.1:0-14418 GCA_040384405.1 Bdellovibrionota bacterium | reverse complement strand
GGTCGCCTTCTTTAATATTTAAACTTTTAACTTCAGCGGTTTTCTCGGCCTTTAATGTGTATTCCATTTTCATCGCTTCCATCACGACAACGACATCACCAGAATTTACTTTAGAACCAGCGCGAACCATAACCTTCGTTATTTTTCCGGGCATGGGTGCAATCACCAAATCAGGATTTGATCTTGAACCACTTTTATTTTGACGGACTTGCGCTGGGTTCGAGGTAACAGAGTGAACTTTTCCTTTATAGGAAATCCAAACGTCATTGCCAATTTTTTCTGCGAAAAACTCTATAGGCTTACCGTCTTTTTGAATGACGTATTTCAATTTCCACCTCCGCCAGGCTGTGACCAGGCGCCACTCCAAGGGGAGGCGACGGGTGCTTGACCGGTCGCTTGATCAGGAGTGAAGGCGCTTTTTGCAAACATGCGCTGAGCTTCTTCCAATACAAATTTCTCGTCGTCAGTTAAAGGATCTGCTTTTAAATGCGATCCAAAAAATTTACTAAAGAATTGAGTAGTCATTGTCCCATCAACAAAATTTGGATGGCGCAAGATTTCAATAAGTAATGGAATGTTCGTGTAGACGCCCATAATACGGCAATTTTGTAAGGTAAAAATCATTTTATCTAGCGCACGAGTTCTATTTTCATCCCACACGATGACTTTTGCGATCATGGAATCATAGTAACTTGTAATTTCATCACCTTTTTCAAAACCATATTCAAAGCGGCGGCCATAGGCCTCTGGCCACTCGACCGTTCCCAAAACCCCTGTACTTGGAATCCCATCCTTGAATGGATCTTCGGCGTAAATACGGCACTCTATCGCGTGTCCGCGGGGAGATCTGACAAAATCATTTGGAAAAACAAACTCACCGGCCGCGGTCAGGATTTGTGCTTTGACTAAATCCATTCCTAAAACCATTTCGGTGACAGGATGTTCAACTTGTAAACGCGTGTTTACTTCCAGCAAATAGAATTCACCATTTTGAACCATGAACTCTACAGTCCCAGCACCTTGGTAGCCGGCAAGTGAACCAATCAATTCTGCAACTTGACCCATTTTTTTTCTTAGTTCTTCAGGTAACGAAGGTGAAAGTGCTTCTTCAATTATTTTCTGATGTCTTCTTTGAACGGAACACTCGCGATCAAAAAGGTGAACGACTTTGCCAGAGGAATCACCAAAAATTTGAAATTCGATATGTTTTGCTTTGTCTAAATACTTTTCCAAGAAAACCACCGAAGAACCGAAAGCCGCCATTGCTTCACGCTGAGCCGATTGAATTTGGTATTCAGTTTCTTTGGGATCGTAAATGATCTTCATTCCGCGACCACCACCACCGGCAGCAGCTTTAATAATTAGGGGATAACCCATTTTATTAGCTTGGTCTTTTAATCCACTGACAGACTGATCGTCACCCTTGTAACCAGGGACAAGGGGAATGCCGGCCTCTTCCGCCAATTTTTTGCATTGAACTTTATCACCTAACTTACGGATTGATTCTGGTTTGGGGCCGACAAAAATCATTCCGGCTTTTATTACGGCTTCTGCGAAATCAGCGTTCTCTGACAAAAATCCAAATCCTGGGTGAACAGCATCGGCACCCATCGCCAACGCACCGTCGACGTTAGCTTTGATATTTAGATAACTTTCAGCGGTGGTCGCAGGACCGATACAAATCGTTTGATCAGCCATGCGGAAGGCACGGGTACCGACGTCGACTTGCGAATGTAACAGAATAGTTTTTATTCCCAGCTCTTGGGCGGCATGGATAATTCGAACAGCAACTTCACCGCGATTAGCGATGGCTAATTTTTTAATTCGAGCCATCTTCAGTGATCCTCCACTCTGGCGCCCGTTTTTCCAAGAAACTTAAAAGACCTTCTTGTCCTTCAGAGCTTACTCTTCTTTCGGAAATCACCTGAGTACTTAAGTTTCGTTTCTCGTCCCAATTTACCCCTTCGATACGGTGTAAAAGTTTTTTCGTTGCGCGTATGGCATCGGGCCCAGCTTCCAAAATTTCTTGAATTTTTTCTTCGGCAAATTTATCGGCTTGTTTCTTCGTGGTAGCAACTTCGTGAATTAATCCAGCTTCGCAAGCTTGGGCCGCCGTAAATACATTTCCCCAAAGCATATGAGGCATTACTTTATTTTTTTGGCATTTATCTAAAACAAATCCGCTGATAACGGCAGGGACGATTCCCAATTTAACTTCGCTGAAACAGAATTGAGCTTTTTCTTCAGCCACTACCAGATCACAACAGGCAACTAATCCCAATGCTCCACCAAAGGCAGCGCCGTGAACGATCCCCAAAACCGGTACAGCGCAATTTCTGATAGCAAAAAACATATCAAAAAGTTGCCCGGCATCTTCTTTGTTTTCATCAAGGTTAAAATTGATCATGGATTTCATCCACGATAAATCAGCACCCGCACAAAAAACTTTTCCTTCACCTTCAAGAGTTACTAGGCGAACTTCCTTGGCCTCGTTCACTTGGCGGAAAATATTTGTAAGTTCTTCGATCATTAATGGATTAAAAGCATTTCGCACGTCTGGACGGTTTAATTTAATCTTCCAAATATATTTTTCTTTTTCAGCAATCAGAGTTTTCATTTTCATCCTGTCCTGCTTTTACATTCGGAAAACACCGCGCAGGGGTTGTCCCCAGTCACGGTTAAGGCTTGCAGAAATTCCAAGGGCTAATACGCGGCGGGTGTCCACGGGATCAATGATTCCATCATCCCAAATTCGTGCCGTTGAATAATAAGCCGATCCTTCAGTTTCATATTTTTCTAAAATTGGTTTTTTAAATGAGGCTTGTTCATCAGCTGACATTTTTTGGCCTTTAGCCGCTGCTTGATCAATTTTAACACTCAGTAAAACATTTGCGGCTTGCTCGCCACCCATTACCGAAATCTTTGCATTCGGCCACATCCAAAGTTGTCGCGGCTGATAGGCCCTGCCGCACATCCCGTAGTTACCTGCACCGTAAGAGCCACCAATGATAACTGTAAACTTTGGAACGCGCGCATTGCTGACGGCCATTACCATTTTTGCGCCGTGTTTTGCGATTCCTTCATTTTCATATTTTTTGCCGACCATGAAGCCCGTGATGTTTTGCAAAAAGATAAGTGGAATTTCCCGCTGTTCGCACATTTCAATAAAATGTGCACCTTTAAGGGCGCTCTCGCTGAACAGTACTCCGTTATTTGCCAAGATCCCAACTGGTTGGCCCCAGATATGGGCAAAGCCAGTTACCAGAGTTGGACCATACAAAGATTTAAATTCGTGAAAGCGGCTTCCATCAACTAAACGGGAAATAATTTCTCGAACATCAAACGAAACCCGCTGATCAGAAGGAATGATTCCGTAAATTTCTTCTGGCTTATAAAGTGGTTCTTCAATTGGCAGAGTTTTAAGTTTGATAATTTTTTGTTTATTTAAATTGGCAACTATGGAACGGGTAATTTCTAATGCTTCCACATCATCATTGGCAAAGTGATCAGTGACTCCGCTTAGTTCACAGTGAACATGAGCACCGCCCAGTTCTTGTGCGGTTACTTCTTCACCGGTTGCTGCTTTAACTAACGGTGGACCTGCCAAAAAAATTGTTCCGGTTTCATTAACGATGACGTTTTCATCGCTCATCGCCGGAACATAAGCACCACCGGCCGTGCAAGATCCCATTACAACTGAAATTTGCGGAATACCCATCGCAGACATGCGGGCTTGATTGTAAAATACGCGGCCAAAATGATCTCGGTCCGGAAATACTTCCGCTTGCAATGGTAAAAATGCGCCGCCGCTATCAACCAAATAAATACAAGGTAATCCATTTTCTTGGGCGATCTCTTGTGCGCGTAAATGTTTTTTTGCCGTGATCGGAAAGTAAGTTCCACCTTTTACCGTCGCATCGTTGGCTACGATAATACATTCGGTACCGTGAATAACTCCGATACCGGTGACAACTCCGCCACCGGGTGCTTGGTTTTCGTACATATCCCAAGCAGCTAATGTGGAAAATTCCAAAAATGCAGTGCGGGGGTCAATTAAGCGGTCGATTCTTTCCCGTGCCGTAAGCTTCCCGCGGGATTTATGTTTTTTAATCGCATCCGCGCCGCCGCCTTGGCGAACCATATTCAAACGGTATTTCCAAGTTTCCAAGATCTTTGCATAAGCCTTGCGGTTTGCTTCGTATGAATCAGAGTTTGTATTAACTTGAGTTTCTAAAACGTGCACAAAACTCCCTGGTGTTTTTTCTGGTTAAGAAACAGGTTTCCTACCAATTCGCGGTGTTATTCCAATTTCTAATTTAATATCAACTTCCGCAATTAAGTTACGGTTTTCGTCGAAAGCTTTAAATGGAATCTCGATTTCCGCGGTGGAATGATTTCTGAGTGAGTAAAGAGTAAGCTCCCGGCTTTTTTCAGGAATTTGTGCGCATAATCGCAATTCGCCAGAGCCTTTGCGAATAGACTTAAAAGCCATATCCCCAAGTTTGATTTTTGGATTTTCCGGCAGATGACGCCACCAAAACAAGGTAGCCGCTTCTAACGCCGCACCGAAAATAATGGCCGAATGAATCCCACCCGCACCATCAGTATTACTGGTTTCGTAGGGGATAACTACTTCCACTTCTTCATCATTTAAACGCGCGATGCGAAACCAACGACCCCGGGAAAATGGACGGACAAAGGGAAGTACCCACGTTAAAAGCCCGCGGGCAGCATGAGGAGAATATTGTTCCAGCCACTGATAAACATCCTGCAGTGGAATGTGGTCAGGGGATAACAACGGCATCTTTTTGATTCGCTCAATCACCTTGAGACTTTGCACTTTCTGCAATACAGTGGTCATACGTTTTTGACGTTAACCTAGAATCGATTTTGAAGGAAGCAAGAAGGAAGCAAACTATGAACAAGCTCATCAGCCTAATAGTTTTCGCGGTCGCTCTGATTTGGTCTTGGAACAAGGTTCACACGGCCAATGCAGTGAATTTCGAGACGCACGCTGGCATTCAAATTAAGCTCGCAGAATTGATCCGCGAAACGTTGGCGCAAAAGCTTCCGAATGCAGAAAATATTCGAATTACCCGTCTATGGACAGAGGCCGTTTCCTCCAATGAAGTAAAAGCAATTTTTGGTTATGAATTTACGCAACCCCTGGAAGAGGGCGAAAAAGTACAGCAGGCCGTCGAGGGCCAAGCTTTTCTGAGCAGATCCGGTGAACATTCGGATGAATGGAAATTAGATCGCGTCGCAACTGATGCAAGTAATCTTTCTTTCAGCGAAGGAACAATTGTAAGTCCGTTGAACGAAACAGGTGCTCCGGTTGCTGTTCCGATTAACAGCGAAGCTGGTGGGGACGCCGTTGCGCCAGCTGCATCCGCAGATACTACAACTCCTACTACCATTCCTTCGGAGTCAGGAAATTAATTTTGAAATCATTCGTCATTGATGAAGAAGGTTTTCCTTTGATGGATGAATTTCGTCTGAAAGATGAAAAAGAGGGCCGTGCTTTAATTGGCCCCGTCGAGTGGAAACAAGAAGGTTTTTTCCAAGTGCCGGGCACCTGGGGAATGGTGCAAGCTGAACCGTTTGATGTTCCTTGGGTCATCCGCCATGTCACGGTTGGTGGTAAAGGAATTTTAGCCGAATTACTTTTCGGTATTACCATTGATTTTCATCCCGAAGTTTTATGGACCGATGAATGGGACCGGTTTCGTGGCCATGCCGGAAAAGATATTCCATTTGTATTTTCAAGAACCGCCCAAATGGAATTTTTTGAATTATTAGAATCTTACGATGACGAAAGTATTACTTGGGACGGTATTGAAATCATGGTCCCAACCAAAGAAGATTTACTGGAAGGGTTAACTGCACGCGCTTCCCTGACCCCGGGAGTTCATTCTTCGTTGATTGACATGATTCCTCGTCTGAAACTGCCAAAGAGCCGAATCCTTTGTGTCTTAAGTCCCGCCGAAGAAGATATTTCTAATTTCTTTTCAAAAGACGGGCATATCGCAAGTGTTAAACGCGTTGAGCCGGGCCATGCTTTTTCAAAACCAAAAGAAAAAGAAGAGTACGATTTTATTTTCGTCAGCCGAGACGCTTTAAGGTTTTATACTTCGGGTTTGAAATTATTTTTCAAGACTTTGAAATCTCATCTCGGTTTACAAGGAACACTTTTTGTTGTCGGCGACGTTGGGGAATTCCATTGGCGAGGAAAGAATATCATTCCGGAATTAACCGAATGGGAATTACGCGAAGCTGTTAAAAAAGACTTCGATTTTTTATTTTGGGGACGCTGGAAATTGTCTCCACCCCCATGGGATGCACGCGAAGTTTTCTTTTACGCCCAGAAAAAGCGGGATCAATAGATTTATGTCGGCAAAACCCTGGAAATTCCGGTTGGCCACGGAAGCTGATATCCCGGCAATCCATAAATTGGTTAATTCCGCCTATCGGGGCGACAGTTCGCGACGGGGATGGACGACGGAAGCCCATTTACTGGAAGGTCAGCGTACAGATCCGGTTCAATTAAAAATCATGCTGGACGATCCGATTTCTTTTCTGCATGTCGTAGAAATAACAGAGGATGGATACCTTCCCGGAGTTAACAAGTACGATTTAGTCGCATGTGTTGAAATTCGCAAAGAGTCCGATGGCCTTTATATCGGTATGCTGACGGTAAATCCGTGGATACAAAATAGCGGTATTGGTAAATGGGTACTGGAACAATGCGAGGAAATAGCGTTAAGCTGGGGATATCAACGGGTTTACATGACAGTTATCACGTTGCGGGCAGATTTGATGAATTGGTACGAGCGCCGTGGATATAACCGAACCGGAAATGTTTTACCTTTTCATACCGATCCTTCCTTTGGAGTTCCCTTACAGCCTTTGCAGTTAGAAACACTGGAAAAGTTTTTGAACTCCAAAAAATAAATATTGAATCAGACAGGTAAATTTATGATGAACAGTTTGGCCATTGAAGCTCAAGGCCTCAGCAGAAATTATCAGACCTATAAAAAGGCAGAGGGAATCACCAGTTCCATCCAAGGTTTTTGGAAGCGCGAGTATATTTACAAACAGGCCTTAAAGCCCACTGACCTTCAAGTTCCCCGGGGACAAATAGTTGGATTAGTCGGCGCAAACGGCGCCGGTAAAACAACTTTACTGAAGTTATTATCTGGATTAATCGCGCCGACTGGTGGAACTGCCCATGTATTGGGTCACGCTCCGTGGAAACGCGAAGCGATTTTTTTAAAAAGAATCAGTTTGTTGTTAGGTCAAAAAAATCAACTGTGGTGGGATATCTCTCCTTTGGATAGCTATGCGCTTTTGACCCGGATTTATGATTTGGATGTCATTGAGGCACGTAAGAAAGTTATGGAGCTAGCAACTTTATTACGATGTGAACATGTACTTGATGTTCAGCTGCGGCGCTTAAGTCTGGGCGAGCGAATGAAAATGGAAATAATCGGTTCACTTCTGCATAGTCCGGATATTTTGTTTCTTGATGAGCCAACAATTGGATTAGATATCGTTGCCCAATCCACCATCAGGGATTTTTTAATTAGATATGTGAAATCAAAAGGTCCAACCGTTATCTTAACAAGCCACTATATGGACGATATTGCCCAGTTGGCCGACCGACTTCTTTTAATGAGCCAGGGAAGTTTGATGTATGACGGAACTGTTGAAGAATTCGCTGCCCAGGCAGACCGGAATTTACAATTACTTGTACGATTCGAAAAAGATTTTCTGACGGAGGAAAGAATCGGGTTAGATTTTGTTTTGCCAGCGGGACAACGGGAATTTACTTTTTCCGTTACTCCTAAAGATTTAGCGGTATTGATGAGTCGCTTGCCACAATTAGGTGAGATCGTGGATTTACGAACTGAAGAAATGGATTTTGAAGGTGTTATTCGCAAGTTTTTGGAAAAGGAATCTCGCGTTCTTTAGGCTCGCGGTGATTTCAAATTTAGAATACAGAATTAATTTTATCGTGGATGCGTTGATACAGCCATGTATTACGACCGTGGTCGAAATCGTTTTATGGATGGCAATTTTTCGTGGAGCCGGCACCGACATGATCGGCGGTTTCACTCGCGAGTACTACTTGGCCTATGCGCTTTGGGCCACTTTCGTGGCGCGAATCTCTACCAGTTGGTTGTACGAGTTCAGAATGATCGAAGAAGTCGAGCAAGGAACCATCAATAGCCTGCTGGTACGACCCCTATCATTTTACGAATATTATTTAAGCCAAATGCTGGGTTATAAATTTGTGACGACGATCTTTTCATTATGGATCCCTATCGTCGTGGGAATTTATTTAGATCTTCCAGTACATTTAGACAGGCTTCCGATTATATTTCTTTTAATTGGTTACTATTTATTTCTTGTTCACTCGATGAGTTTTTTGATCAGTACCTTTGCTTTTTATTTAAATAAAGTGAACTACTTTACGTCGACCAAAAATTTGGCCCTTTGGCTATTAACCGGAGAACTTTTTCCGATCGATTTAATGCCGGAAGCATGGCGGGATTTCGTTTTATCTTTACCCTTTGTCAGCGGAGTTTATTTACCTATTGGATATTTGACCGGGCGGATTGGCTTTGGTGTTTTTATCCAAGGATTTCAGACGGTAACTTTAGGTCTAATCATTGTTAATGTAATGGGTTACCTTTTATGGGCTCAGGGCTTGAAAAAATATTCTGGGACGGGGGCTTAAATGGGCGCCCCGATAATTTTAAAAAGTTTTTGGACAGAAACAAAAAAGAATTTTTCATTGCTGGTGGGACTGTTTAAAGCCAGCTTTATCTCGGATTTGGAATTTAGATTTAATTTTGCGACCCGGATTATTACTGATATTTTTTGGTATCTAGCCCAAGTTGTTACATTTGAAGTTTTGTTCCTTCATACGCCGATCATTGGCCACTGGAATATCAATCAGACAAGAGTCTTCCTGGGGGTATTGTTCATTATCGATGCGCTTTATATGACTTTCTTGGCTGACAACTTGGATAAGTTTTCCGAGAAAGTCAGGCGGGGAGAACTGGATTTATTGTTAATGAAACCAGTTAATTCGCAGTTCATGGTCAGCTTTCAAAGGGTTGCTACCGCAAGTCTTGGTAATTTAATTATTGCGTTAATGTGGATGACCTATGCACTTTACCAATTGCCGGACTTACATCCGTTACGGATTTTTTGGTTAATAGTTTTGATTCCCGTCGGATTTTCTACTCTTTACGTTGTACGGTTTTGTTTTTCGGTGGTGTCCCTTATTTTTGTCAGGGGCGAAAATATTCAGTTCATCTGGTTTCAGCTTTATAAGTTGGGAATGCGGCCCGATTCTATTTATTTTCCGTGGCTCAGATACATAGTACTTACCATTCTGCCGGTTGGATTAATTGCAAGCGTACCGGCCCGCGCAATATTAGATCCACCGAATTGGCCATTATTCCTTTGGGCCTTCGCATCTGTCCCAATTTTTATTTGGTTTTCCAACCGATTCTGGAAATACTGTTTATCGAAATATAATTCAGCAAGCTCATAAGAGCGGAAACGGAATTACGATGACTTTCGAAACCCATAAATTTCCTATTATCATCCGTGAACATTTGCTGGACACTTTTGGCCACGTAAACAATGCGGCCTATTTAGAAATTTTTGAAGAAGCCCGCTGGGAGATGATTTCAAGCCGGGGATTTTCTTTAAAGGAAATTATGGAAAAGGGACAGGGACCCGTCATTTTGGAAATTAATATTAAATTTATGAAAGAGCTTAAGCTTCGTGAGTCTTTAGTTATTGAAACTGTCGTAACGGAATACTCTGGCAAAGTTGGGAATATTCGTCAGTTGATTAAACGGGGGGATGAAGTTTGCTGTGAGATGAATTGTAAGGCTGCTTTCTTCGATACTCGCGCTCGCAAAATAATTCTTCCTACTGAAGAGTGGATGCACGCCATTGGCGCGCATTCTTGATTTTTTTGGTAACTGGAAACGGGACTGGTGACTGTGTCTGCGACGGCGACTGCAACGGGGACGGGACTGGGGACGGGGACGGGACTGGGGACGGGGACGGGACTGGCGACTGGGACTGCGGCGCAGTTTTTCTGGGTTTGAATGTTTCACTTCATTTTTGCTTTGTTGTTTTCTGAAATCGGAAAAGTTTCTCGACTAAGCTTGAATAGGATTGCTCCTAATTTGTCTGCGATTTCTAAGAGTTCTTTGTTATCGATACCCTCTAGCTGACAGATTGCTTGGCACTCTCTAATACTTCCGAATGCGATGGAGAAAAATCTTCTTTTATCATTTCTTGTTCGCTTTCCAGAACCCTCTGCCAAATTAAGTGCTACTGAAAAGCTTGCTCGCAAAAGTTGATCTTTAGCGTAGGGTGGAAGGCGAATAGTTTTACAAATTGAATAATAATCTTTAGCTAAATCAAAAGCATTGAATCCAATAATCATAAAATGAAAGCAAGCAATCCAAAGTCCATGCTGAAGTTACTGAAACTCGCCCGATTTCTTTATAGTGTCCGTTATAGGAATCGAAACAGATGACTAAAATCAAAGTTCAACTGGCAGTAACGGTCCCAGATCCAGTTTTCAGTCCCGTCCCAGTTGCCGTCGCCGTCGCAGACACAGTCTCCAGTCCCGTTTCCCGTAACCAAAACAAAAAGAGTGAAGCACGATCGTAAGAAAAAGAAAGGGGCTACTCCCTTTAGAGAAGTAGCCCCAGAAAATGGGAGTGGGTTTGGCTGTAAGCCGGATTCTGTCTCAGAAAAAAGGTTCCCAAAAGCTTACCCTTTTTCTTTGGATGATCATTCCTCTGGGAATGTTGTTACCAACACCCTCAAGCGATCCTACCCGGTAGCTCGTTCGAGCCAGAACTATTGCTACCCTATTTGATCTTGCTCCACGCAGAGTTTTGCTGTTTTCACTCCAGCGGCTCCCCTAAGGCTTCCCGTTCCCGGCCTTAAGCTCAATGCCCTGGACATTCTCTCTGTTCCACTGTTCCTCGCCTTACGGCGGAAGGGCGTTACCCTTTGCGCGGCTCTATGGAGTCCGGACTTTCCTCTCTCATTTCAACTATTTAAAAAACTTGTTACAGAAATTTAGTAATTGGAAAAAGAGCGATCACCTATCAAACCCACCCCAGGGATAACACGATCAGTTAGGGTTTTCAAGGCGCTTTGACCCTGACATAAAAAAGGTTTTCATTTATACACAAAGCCCTGGCAAAATGTTGGACATCAACCAAGAGGAATCTCAATGAAATTATCAGCACTTATTTTAACGTTAACTTTCGCAAGCTTAACCTTCGCAGCCGACGACCATGATAAACCTGCCGGCCACGTTCAAAAAGGAACTCACAGCAGCTCTACTCCTCATGGCGAAAGTGCTCGCGATAACTCGGCCCTATTTCCTCCGAAAGTTGCTAACAAGAATTTATCCAGTGTTGCGGCCGCAACAACTTTGCAAAGCCCTAATTTCATGGCTCATGTTCCGGCATCGGCGCCAGTTCAATTGAAATGGTCTGCCGTTGAAGGTGTGTCTAATTACCATCTTCAGGTTTCTACTGATCCAAATTTCAAATGGTTAGTTGTGGACGAAACTTTACTTAAAGATACCCAGTTCCAAGTCAAAGCAGTCGAAGCTGGCCGCCATTACTACTGGCGCGTGGCTGGTATGAAACCAGAAAACGATGCTGGGTACTTAAAGGGTCCTTACGTTAAATCGATGTTTGCTGCCGAGTAGTTCTGTCCCAGGGATTTGTCCTTAATAATTTCTCTGTACAATTTTTTCTAACTATCTTATGAGTGCTGCCCAACCTGGCGGCACTTTTTATTTGTGGAGAATAATAACAATTATTCCACTTTTGCCCCTGGGGTTGGAATTAGATAAACTAAATTGAATTTAAATATAGTCCTAAACTTGCAGAGCAGGGAATCAGGCTATAACCGAAAAAGATAGAATGGATATTTATGGGACGCTTGTTTTTAATTATATTTTCACTTGTTAGTTTTGCCTTACCTGCCCAAGCGAAAGTTTCACTGACCTTTAAATTTTCAGAGAACCCTGAAATTCGTGAAGGAGCTGATGGAAATTCAAAGATCGTGTTATCTGGTCAAAAAATTCATGCAGAAAAAGAAAATCAACTGACATTAACAGTGAGCCACGTGGACGGGAGCTCACCAAAATTACAATTGTCGGAAGGTCATTACATTCATTTCATCGCAGTAAAGGGTAAGGGGCCTATCCTTCACTTTCACCCAACTAAAGGTTCCGTTCCTAATGTTTGGTTACTAAATGCAACTTTTCCTAAAGGCGGGACTTACGATGTTTGGGTACAATTCGTTGATAACGGTGCTCCCAAAGCAATCTTTCTTAGAATTCTAGTTAAATAATTTCCAGTTAATAAAAGAGCCGCAGAGTTTATCTGCAGCTCTTACTTTTAAAACTATCGGCAGTTTCCACCAACATTTTTAACGTCACGTTCTTCACCTTGGAAAGTTCCTATTTCACGAGCGCTTCCAGGTTCACGGATCGCAACCGAGATGCGAGTGGTTTTAATAATTTGGTGGCTAGTTACTAGCACTTCACCATAAACCGGAATTGATTCCTGGTAGCATTCCTGTTGGTTGTATCCACCAGTACAAGTTTCACCACGCTCTTTACAGATTGTTTCACCCAATGCATTTACTCCGCACTCGGTAATTGCCTGACAAGATTCTGGAACCCATACGTTACGGCAAGTTGTATCGCCCGGGCGAGAACCAACTTGGCAAGTTTTGCTGTAAGTTTGCGGAGGAGTTTGAACAGTTTGGCTGGCAACTGCACCGGCAATATCGAAAGCTTGACCCAGTTTAGCAGCTGGAATTGAAAATTTTCCTGCAGCATCTGGTTTTAATGAAGAGGAAGATTTGATTTCAGCTGATTGCCAAAGACCATTAATTCGAGCACCAATGACTAAACTTTTTGATCCTTTGATAGTTAACCGGGACTCATGGACTCCCACTGGAAAATTAACTGCACCTTTTTTTGACTGAACTTGTAATGGACTTTGAAGATCAAGGCGTCCAACTAAATTTTGTTCCTGTTTACACGACCACAGACATAGCGCTAAAAATGCTAACGTTAAATTCTTCACAATTCCCCCAAAGTGTTTTTTTAAGTGTCATTTCGACATTCCGAGTTTGGACAAAGCAGGTAATGTGCCACGCGGTGACGGCGCGGGCTGACACCACCGTGTAAAAATTCTTGGATTTTCAAGTAAACAGGATCACAAATTAAGGACGGAGGTGCCAATGGAGTACAGAAGATTGGGAAAAGCTGGATTAAAAGTAAGCCAGCTGTCTTTAGGGTCGTGGGTAACCTTCGGCAAACAAGTTGATCGCAGTAAAGCCCGGGAATTGATGGCCATGGCCTTAGATAACGGGATCAATTTCTTTGATAATGCCGAGGTCTATGCCGCTGGCGAATCAGAGAAAATCATGGGCGAAGTCATTAAAGAGCTAAAGTGGCCCCGGGAAAAATTTGTTATCTCCACCAAATTCTTTTGGGGTATCCAAGAGGGAGTAAATCTTCGCAATACTTTAAATAGAAAGTATTTAGTGCAAGCCATGGACGGATCATTAAAGCGGCTCAATATGGATTTTGTGGATATTGTCTATTGCCATAGACCAGATCCAGAAACTCCAATCGAAGAAACCGTATTTACAATGCACGACATGATCACCCAAGGAAAAGCGCTGTATTGGGGAACTTCCGAATGGAGTGCTGCCGAAATAATGGAAGCATGGCAGGTCGCCGATCGCCACCATTTACATAAGCCAATAGTTGAGCAGCCACAGTACAATTTATTTCATAGAGCTCGTGTGGAAAAAGAGTATGCGCGGTTATACAAAGACATCGGACTTGGTTTAACGACATGGAGTCCTTTAGCTTCGGGGATTCTGTCAGGTAAATATTTAAAAGGAATTCCTGAAGGCTCACGACTTTCTATGGGCAGTCTATCTTGGTTACGGGAGCACGCCGAAGACGAAAGAAAAATCGAGGCCGTTCAATCATTCGTCGGGCTTGCTCGCGAGACTGGATTTACTCCTTCACAACTTGCGATTGCTTGGTGCAGTTCTAATCCTGTTGTTAGTAGCGTGATATTAGGGGCGACTTCGGAAGCGCAGTTAAAAGAGAATATTGGGAGTTTAGAGTTGATGCCGCAAATGTCGGATTTGAAGCGGCAGATCGATACTATATTCGACGGCATTCCCTAAGGGTAATGATGCGACTTCGGCGCATTTGTTTTTTGGGGGTTACTGGAAACGGGACTGGAGACTGTGTCTGCGACGGCGACTGCAACGGGAACGGGTCTGGAGACTGTATCTGCGACTGCAACCGGGACGGTACTG
>JAZKJI010000006.1:3994-12302 GCA_040384405.1 Bdellovibrionota bacterium | reverse complement strand
GGAAGAGTTTCTAGACACGGTTAAGACAGATTTATTCGAGAGCGAGATTTATGTATTTACTCCGAACGGGGACGTTCGCGAATTTCCGGAAGGCGCCACACCAGTCGATTTCGCTTATGCGGTTCACACCCAGTTAGGTAATCAGTGCGTCGGCGCCCGCGTAAATGGAAAAATGGTTCCGTTAAAACATAAACTTCAAAATGGTGATTCAGTCGAGATCATGACTTCGAAAACTCAAGAGCCTTCAAAAGACTGGCTAAAGTTTGTCGTCACAAATAAAGCAAAATCAAGAATCCGCCAATATGTAAAAGAAGAACAGCGTCGCCGATCCTTACTGCTTGGAAAAGAGTTAGTTGAAAAAGAATTCCGCAAATTCGGCCATGCCGCCGTCAGATTTTTAAAAGGCGAAATCTTCGATAAATTTATCGCCGATGGCGGACTTCACTCGGTAGATGAATTATATATCCGCGTGGGTTACGGAAAATTAGAACCACGGCATTTAGTAGATAAATTAGTTCCACCCGCGGAAAGCAAAGCGGTAGATCCAAAGGAAAAAGAAAAAGATCGCGACAATATTTCTGCGCTTGAAAAGATTGTTAAGAATGCCCAAACCAAACAACGCAAATCAAAATCATTAATTAGCGTTGATGGAATGAACGACGTTTTAGTTCACTACGCAAAATGTTGTAGCCCAATCCCAGGCGATCCAATAGTAGGATTCATCAGCCGTGGACGGGGAATCACAGTTCACAGATCAGATTGCCAAAAAGGTTTCGAGCAAGATCAATTACGCCGCGTAGATGTTCAATGGAACATGGACACAGGCGTAGGTGGTGGCGATAGAACAGTTAAGATTAAAGTATTCTCGCAAGATGGCCCTGGGTTACTGAAAATGATGTCAGAAGCCTTTGCAGTAAAGGGAATCAATATTCAATCAGCGCAAATCCGAACGACGCGCGATAAAACGGCGATTTGTGTGTTTGAAATCATGGTGAAAAATTCCCAACAGTTGAATGATGCTATTTTTGAGCTACAAAAGATTAAAGGTATAATGGGCGTTGAAAGACTAATGGGATGATTAACGTTTGGCTGTGCCTGACGTTTATATTGACTGGTTTAAAAGTTCACGCCGGTCCCAGTTTTGATTGTGGAAAAGCGAAATCCTGCGAAGAAAAATTAATCTGTGCAAAACCTAACTTAAGTGAAATTGACAATCAGCTGAACCAAGCGTTTACCGATGCGAAGAAAAAACTCAAAGGAAAACTGCGCAGTCAGTTGGTTTCCGAACAGCAAGCCTGGTTAAAATCTATTCAAAGCCCAAATTGTAATGAAGTCAGTATTCTAAGCCACTATCGGCAGCGAATCGGGAATATCGAAAGATTTGCTCTTAAAGATCCAAATGCACTAGCGCTTTGCAAAGATTTTGTCGAAAATAGAAAACTATTTTTCTACAGAAAAGACGGCCCCGGGAGTTTTGATATTAAAGGTGACGGGAAGTTAGTTGCGCTGAAAGTTTGCGGCGGAGGAAGCTGTCCCTATCAACAACTTTGCGAAGAGGATAAAAGCGCAAAGGATGGGCAAATGAAGTCCCCTTTTTCAGGTTCGGAAGATGACAACGCTAATGTTTATATTTATCCCTCTTTTTTTACGCGTGATAAAAGGCTGTTCGTATCGATTCGAAAAATGGGCGCCGGTAGCGAAAAGGACCCAGGAACTTCAATGTTTTACGAAAGATTGGGGGAAGTGACGCCAAAGGGAATCATACCACTTTGTAGCTTCGATCAGAAAATTACGGCTTGGGAAACCTCAGGAAAAGATAAACAACTTTGTGAAAATCTAAGTAAAGCGAAATTCACCAATCCAGAATCCGGTAACCCCTTCAGCAACGAACCGACTCCCATCGAATTAACAAATGACGGGAACAAATTAAAAGTAGAAATCACCGGAGACGATGCCGGAAGCCAAGCCGGATGCGGCAGCGAAATAGGAATGCAATTTTGGAGACTCATAGAAGAACCAGTAAATTCAAAGACTGATCTTCAGTCAGAAGATAATGGCCCTACTTCGGCTCTCGCCAAAAAATTAAAAGAAATAACCTTGCAAGAGCACTGGTTAAAAGAGAAATTTCTAGCGGCGAAAATTGACGGGAAAAATTATCTATATTCTGAACCGATATCAGACACCGATATATATAAAGCAACAGACTGGATTCCCAAGAAATCTCTCTATAAAGTAGAGTCAAATGGCACGATCGAAGAAGTATGCTCACTGAAGGCCAAAACAAAAATTATAATAACCGAATAGTTATTTAATCGCACCAGTCTTAGGATCTTTAGCCGTCATCACGCAACCATAGTCAGGAAGCTTAGCTTCAGTATTCATATAGCACTGATAAGATTTCCCAGTTTTAAAAAATACTTTAGGCCCAGCTTCACCTTGATTATTTTTTGGAGTAACGGAAGTCATAGCATCATAAAGCGCCTGAGCACTATCCCCATCAATCCGAATCCAAGTATTTTCACCCTGAACATTAACTTCAGAAATACCAAGCACAGAAGCCGGAGACCGAGGCCCAATCTTAGCAAAAGCAATTCCAAAAACGAAAAGAACAACAAAACTAAAAACAACTTTCAACATAAAGCCCCCACAAAATAATGGTAGCCCCAATCAAGACAAGACCTCAACCGAAAAAAGATAGAGAAAAGAAAATTAGAAAAAAATAAACCAAAACTTATCGACTACGAGAACGAGCAGATCCACGCTTAGACTTAGAAATCAAAATACACTGCCTATCACGACAATCAAAATCAAACTGAAGAACCTCAGAAGAAAAATCCAAAGACTTATCACACCCATCAGGGGCTAAAGAATAAGAAGAATATTTCCGATGAACAACCCCAACCCGCCCACAATCAATATCAATCAAAACACAATCAGCTTTAGAAGCACACGACCGAAGATCCAAAAACTCCGAAGCCGAAAAAGCAACCCCAGAAATCACAAAGGCAAAAACAAAAAAACAAACCGCGAACTTAAACAAAAAACACCCCAAAACTAAAAAAGAAATTTCTAATAAGCAGCTATTTCCACTCGCCATCTCTATATATTTCTAATTCTCTACCAGAAATCCCATTCTCCAAAAGTAATAGTGAACTAGCGCCGACTCCTGAAATTACCCATCCCCCCAGTAACTTCGCCTTTTGTTTTATCTGTCGACCACTTTCTCCGTTTTTGATACTTAAAGGTTTTAGGCGATCTCAGCGCCCGACACGATGTCGTACCAAAGGCGCTGAAGGGCACGAGGGCCGGGTCGCCTAAAACCTTTAAGTATCAAAAATGGAGAATGGGGGATCAGAAAAAACTAAAAAGAAGTAGCCCATCCTCCGCGGACGGCGATGTATCCTGCCTTCACCGTAGCCGAATCCGGAAACTGCGAATACTCAATACTCAACGGAATATAAGCACCACTCGCCAAGCCCCAATCCAAACCACCGGCAAGAGTGTAAAGCCAGTTGGTTGAAAGTTCGCTAGTATTAATAACGTTACTGGATTTTGAAAGTGCGAAAATATAGCCGATACCGCCGCCGATCCATGGGCGCATAGAACCAGTGCTGAAATTATATTTTGCTAAACCTTGGAAAGATAAATTCATCAAAATGAAATCACAATTTGAAGATGCTCCGTTATTACATGCAGACGCAGCAACTGTTCCTTCAGTATTGAAGGTTTCGATCCCGGCCAATGCGCGGAACTGCCAGTCTTTGGTTAAATCATAATCGTACAATCCAGAAACTGAAAAACCTGTTCCGGTCATGGATGATGAATATTCTGTTCCAGAGTAGGTGAAAGTCGCAACCGCGGAATCCATATGATAACCACCCACGATTCCCCACGCTTGGCCGGTTTTCTTTGCTGATCGACGAGGACGTGATTCGCTGCTTGCAGAGTCACCACCGCCAGCTTTTCCAACGCGGCGAAGTCTGACGGCCATTCCTTGTTCGCAGGCGCCCTTAACAATTTCGGCAACGGCTTTTGAGCCTTTAACTTGAGTGACTTTCAGGAGGCCTTTTCTTTTTTGAGCGGCGTCCAAGCAAAATACATCATCACCTTTTTGGGTAGTTAGTGAACCTAGTTCCATTAGTACTTTGTTGTTTTTCACTTGCGCGACAGTTTGCGCCCGAGATTCCAAACCAAGAAGTAAAATCAAAGGTGTGATGGCAATCCATAATTTATTCATGCTTCAGAAACTCCTCAAGAAAAACTTGTGCGTCTTCTTCGTTGTTGAAACTCAAGTTGCAAATTTCGAATTCGATTTGTTCATTAACAATAACCGCATAATTAATCATCCCGTGATTAACACGGATTGATTTCCAAACTTCTGTTTTATCCGATGAGAAAACCAGTTCATGGGTTTCCGGTGAAAATTGGGATGCTAACCAAAAATCGACAGAGTTAACTGAAGTACAAACAGATTTGGAAGTATGCTTCCGTAATATTTGGTGGCGGGTAGAGCGGGAAGCGGATTCGCTTTGTATTGATCGGGACTGAAGTATGGTTCCCGATTCGGTTGATCTGGTTTCGAATTCTTTACGGCCTTCGGAACGGTAAAGCGAACAGCTGGCCGCAATGAACATCGTTAAAATAAAAAGGGAAGGCGTTTTCCATAACATCCTTCCCTATTGTAGAACCTACTTTATTGAAATTCCAAATTAAAATGGAATTTCGTCCGAATTATCAAACGTTGGCTCTGGTCCAAAATCTTGAAAGCTATCTTCTTGGTGATTTTGAGTCCCACCACCCGCACTTGCACCCGCGGCTGCTGGGCGATCAGAAGCTCCGCCGATAAATTGAACTGCGGAAGCCACGATTTCAGTGGAATATTTTTTCTGACCTTGTTGGTCTTCCCATGAACGGGTTTGAAGTTTGCCCTCTACGAAAACTTGTCTACCCTTTGAAAGGTAACGGCCACAGTTTTCAGCTTGTTTGCCCCAAACAACTACGCGGTGCCATTCGGTACGCTCTTGTTTTTGGCCATTTTTGTCAGTCCAATTTTCGCTGGTAGCGATATTAAGACGGGCAACAGTTTGTCCCTGACCTACAGTTTTAAGTTCAGGATCAGCGCCCAGGCGGCCCATAATCATCACTTTATTAATTCCTGACATGTAATCTCCCTTTGTAAAAATCGAGTTTTTGGCGAGAACGCTGAAAGTGTCAATAACCATTCGTTCCCGAGTTCACGGTTTCGAAAAGTAATGCAAAAAGCGACCTGACATGGCGATAATTATAGCAGGAAAAAGGTCCTAACGCACTGTGGAAATATCCGGTGGCGCGCCCCATTGCATACCGGTGACTTTGAATCGGTAGCGGCTGCCCTGTGTGCTCGGAGTTTTGTGAGCAGCGATGAAACTTAAAAATAATGCGGCCTTTGTTTCAAAGGCTGGTTTAACTAATAAATCAAATTCCAAATCATATGCTCCAAAAACAGGCACCGGAGTTCCATCGCCTGCATTTCTTAAAGCCATATCCATTTTTCCTCTGATAGATCCGGAAAAATCATCCGTATCTTTTCCGATCTGACCTTTTTCAATAATAAATCTTCCCGCAGCCAAGCGGCCTTTTAAATCCACTTGGCTTAAATTAATTTCCGGCAAAGCAATCGGTCCAAAAGAAGTGGGAACACTTGCCGGTGGCAGTTCAAATTTCTCGATTAAAATTTGAAGTTCAGATTCGGGTTGTTCATTCCAAGATAAATCAACTTGCGATGAAGAAAGTAAATCGGCCGATCCACGAATCGAAACGGGCAGGCGCAAAAAATCTTTTAAATCTGAAAGAGATAGTTTCTGCGCTTTCATTTCTATTTTTTCACGATTAACCCCGCCGTCACTTTTTTTACCGGCAGAGACAGAAATTTTAGCATTTCCCCGGAAAAGACCTTTGGCTTCGAACGTACCGTATGGTTTTTGGTGAATTAAGCCAGTTGGTGAAGGAGTGAGCGCCAATCGCTGGGCCTTAAGTGGAGCAAAACTTCCGATCTCTACTTGAGCATTTTCCAATGCCAGGCCCGGAGGTAAAATGCTTAAGCCCATGGAATCCATTGTTAACTGAACTTGATTTTGCGTTTGCTTTGCAATCGTGTTCGAAACGAAATCCGTTAAATCGCTAAAGGGGAATAGCATAAAATAAAATACCGAAGTCATAAAAACTGTAAAAACAATTTTCCACTTTTGCTGATTTAAAACTGAAAAAAGTCCGCCGATGGCTCCCACTATTCGTCCTCACTGGTCGTTTTTTTTCGGCCTTTTGTGGGAGGTGGTTCGATATCAACTGTCGGCTCGGGAATCGCCGGTACTTTTAATGCAACTAATTGAAAAGTCGCATCCATATAACGAGTATCTTCGCCATTTGATTGCACCGTAAGATCCGTCATTTTTAGCGAAGGGCTGATGGCTTGCAACTGATGTCCGATATCAATTAATTGAATTAAAGTTAATTTTGCCAATGTTACAGTTGTTTGGCCGTCAATCAGAGCCCCCGGAATTAATCGCGTCGTCGCATTAGTTGCCGTTACGCCCTTTATCTGTTCAGGAAGTAATTGGGCACCGGTTAGCATATTGTTAATTTGACCAACTAAACTATCGCCCGTTGGAGTCGGTGGAATCATTGGAACTTCGGCCGATTGTTTAGATACCTGGAACAATTCACGGATTAATCCGCGCTTAGACTCAAATTCCGAGACGGAAGATGCTGACGAATCCCACGCAGTATAGGGAAAACTGAAAACCATGAAGACAGACAAAACAATTAGCCCGATCACAGTCAGTTTTTGCTGAGACGGAGTTAAGTTATCGTATTTGTCCTTTAGCTGTTGATACAAAGATGATCCCTGGATGCGTTCCCACATCATCTTTGCTTCCGAGCTAAAACGGTCCTTCAGTTCTTCAAACGCCATGCTGTTACCTTCTAAGGTGCTGCGAAATCTTTATTTCTTTTGTACGTTTCTATCTACATCGAAACTAAAAGCAAATCCCAACCGGCTTGGAACCTGGCCCAAATTTGCTTTCATATCAGAAACTCTTTTATTAATCGCTAGGCCTGCTAATCGAGATTTTAACTGATCAAGTTCCTGCGGATTATTTACGTATCCTTCAAGCGTTACTCTTGAGTCGCGAACGGAAAATCTAACGATGTCTACTTTTAGCTCGGTTTTTCCCGGAGCCGCGTCACTTACTTTTTTAAGAATATCCATTGCCGAGTTCATATCCATAACTTGAGAAACGGATTTTACTTCGGCGATAACTTTTTTCTTGTCGCGAACGAAACGGCGGACTCCACTTTCGTTGGCTTGCTTAGCCGGCAAATTCGCCACGGCTTTAGCTTGCGCACGTAGAGCGTCCTGGGATTTTGATGCTAATTCAACGCTGACTTGTTCGCGGAAAAAACTCCAAATGAATAATGCAACAATGGCAGCCGCTGCCATTTGCATAGCGAAGCTCCATTTGTGAAAGAAGTTTTTTAGCTGAGTATTTTGTTTTGCAAAAGGGCCCTTGAGAAAAGAAACAGCCGGGTTGCGCGGTTTTTTTAATCCGTCGATGGCTAAGCCCAATGCCTGCATCATTTGAAAATCACGTTTTGGATCGCGCTCGAATTGAATTTGCGGAAAACGATCCAGTAAATTAATTTTGTTAACTGGAATTTCCAAGTGTTGGGTCATGAATGCGCCCAATCCTTGAATATGGCAAAGTCCGCCAATTAAACCGACTTGCGTGATCTCGGCACCTAGTTCGCTTCGCAATGCTAATAATGAAATTTGTAAATCTTTGACTAGTTCTTTCACGCTTTTGGCTATTGTGTCTGAAAATATTTTTGCTTCGAAGCTTGCGTCTTGTTTTTGTAAAAGAATGAAAGCTTTTAATTCCATTTCTTTAATTGCTTCGGTTAGCGGTAATTCGTATTTACGGGCAATTTGTTCAGCTAGGTTTTTACCACCCCATAACAGTGATCGAACGCCGACCAATTGATCATTTTCAAAAGCGCTGACGACGGTGTGGGTATAACCGATGTTTACAATGATATTAAGTAGGCGGGGAGGAGGAAGCGGCGTTAACCCATCAACTGACAAGTCACTTGGCAATGGCGGGTATACCGGCGGAGGCAGGCTCCATGCTTCCAGTAAATTTGCGATTGCAGTTGCTTCCGTACCAATGTTTTCCGGAGTAATTGTTGAATCACGCAATAGCATGATCATTTTTTCAACTTGAGTTTGTGGAACGGCCAAAGCTAAAACTTCCGCTTGGTTCCCACGGTGGCC
>JAZKJI010000006.1:2716-3984 GCA_040384405.1 Bdellovibrionota bacterium | reverse complement strand
AAATCGAAGACCAGCTGGTCCGAGTCAAAAGGAAGATCGTCCTCGAGCTCTAACGGTAGAGTTCGAGCGATCTTCATTTTTTCAACGAACGGAAAAATTTTGTGGCGGACTGTCACCATATCTTGGCGAAGGGCTACGTTAAATTTTGTCGTCAGCGGATCAAAATTTAAAACGAAGCTCCGTAAGATTTCGATAATTTCTAAAAGCTGATCTTGGCCAGCTCTTTGACTTAACGGAAAATAATGGGAATTAGAAATATAAAAACTTTTACCAGTGGTATCAATTTCCACGGCTTTAATCGAATGCGTTCCAATGTCTATACCGACTGACTTCATGTGATTTTATTCCTCGGTCCAGTATACAATCCGAGGAGGGCCTTTGGTATTTTTTTTCGCAGTAGACCCTGTACCTTGGCCTTGTGAAGCGCCAGGAATTGTTGTCGTCGTTGTTGTTGAACTCGGCGGGGCCTCGGTTTTCAATTGCGAAGTCAGTCTTGAAGCTGATTCTTCCAAATCAAAAGTAATAACGGTGATTTTTCGCGACGATTTCGCGAAACTACCGATGGCAGAAACTCGGAACGCGACGATTGAGTCATAAACAAACGGAATATCTTTGAAGGTATCACTTAAGCGCGCACCCTTCTGTCTTAGGAAAGCTTCGAAGTCACTGGGTTCACCGGCTTTCGAGGTTTTGAAAGGACCACCTTCTTCCGGAGTATCTCGTCTTTTAATCGCGGCGTCTGCAATTTCTGACGTAATTCCTTCATCAAGAGACATGATGACATCTTTACTGGCCGTATTTGGATTTACCCCTCTTAAACCATAAATCGTCACGCGGGGTTCAAGCATATTGTAAAGTTCGTCATCCATTCCTGCCACTAAATGCAACTCTGATAACGTTCGGAAGGCACGACTCGGTGGTAATGATTCGGTATCGTATTCTTTATACGCATTTTTCTTATCGCCGCCATTTAAACTTTCGCGTTGGCCGCTCATCCAGTCGGCAATGTTGTTAACTAGCTCTTCGAAGCGAACATTTCCGTACCGTTCTTGAAAGGCTTCGTCAGATTCGATGCGGCTTTTAAACATATTTAAAATTTGTTTTCTGGTATTTTCCCGCAAAACTTTCGATGGAGAAACTAAATCATTTAAATCAATCTTGGAACTTTCGTCCTCGATCTTGGTGTCAAAGTCGGCGTCCAAATAGGATTCTTTAGATGCTTTATTAAACTCATCCTTTGCCGCTGCACCTAACTCATCGACTATTGG
>JAZKJI010000006.1:0-2706 GCA_040384405.1 Bdellovibrionota bacterium | reverse complement strand
ACTATTGGTAATGGCCACATCAAAGGAAATTTCCAAATTTGATCTAAGAATGGACCCATCGGTCCCGCGTTACCGCCGGTTTGTTTTTTAATTTGGTTGTAAACTTTTACTCTCAGTAAACTGATGTCGACTCCGGATTTTGCCGCGTAATAAGATTTTAACCGGTTAAACGATTGGGCATTAACAACGTACTCTACGTTTGTTTCGTACATGACTTCCATCGCCAGATACAAAATCAAAGAGACGACGGAAATCGCCATTAAAAGTGCGATTCCTCTTTGATTATTAATTACCGAGAGTATTGCCGGTCGTCGCACTGTTAGCTCCTCCACTCGGTAGGGGTGTGTTGTTAGGGAAATGAAGACTCGCTACGATTTGCATGGAATATTTTTTACCCGGTGGGTTTGAGCCCGTATTCTGCACCGTTAACGAAATTTCGACCGCCGAAGGAAATCTATTTTTCATCACTTCTTCCGGGGATTCTTTATCGGTTCGCCACTTATCAACCCAGTCCTGTTTAGGCGCGCCCAGGTACCTCATTTTAAATTCGGTCACATTTTCCAATAGGACAACTTCGTCGCCACCTTTGGTGACGTCTTCATCAGCGATGGCGGAAGTCCTGCGCCAAAGGCATTTACTTAATGATCGCTCGGCACTGGCTACCCGAGGCTTGCATTCGCGTAAGAAATAACCGACCTCAACAAAGTCCGCCTGTTTTTGATTTCGCATCAGGCGGGCATTATTAAAAGTAACGAAATGAATTTCCCCTTCGGCACCCACAAAAGTAGTGGTCGGATCAATGCGCTCGACATCACGAGGAGGAAAAACCGTCGTTGGCGGCGGAGCACCCGGGACGGGCGGAGTAAATGTTGTTGGTGTCGTTCCTGCCGGTTTTTTCTCGATCAGGTCTTCTAATTCTTTTTCCCAGTCTTGATGGTGGTAAGCTAAATTTATATCTCGCTCCATTAACCGAAGTCCGTCACGGACTGGGGAAATTTCATCAAGTTGAGTTTGGATTTTCTTTTTTTGTGTAATTGATTGGCGAATGGCTTGCGCTGCCAATAATCCAAGCGTCGACATAATCGCAAGGGAAATTAAAACTTCAATTAAAGTAAAACCGCGATTTAATTTCATGGGCCACCGCCTGCAGGTGCTCCGCCGGGAGCGGCACCAGGAAGTGGAAGTGGCCTATCGTAGTCAACGTATAAAGTGGTAACGGAATATTCTAATTCTTTTCCGGCTTTGCCTTTGTAAAAAACCGAAACCCTGACTTCTTTGATGGATTTGGAAAGATGTTCCGAAAACAAAGTCATTAGCTGCATCATGTTTTGATCAACGCCACCTTCTTGGGTGTCAGTTAACGTTGAACCGATATTTGGCATTGTGAAATCCCGTGAAGTCATGGCCCAACGGTATTGCGGATAATCAGATCCGAAATCTTCGCCCTCTTCCTCGGGAATAGTTTGAATGGGTTTTCCGCGGTATTTTAAATCAAGCTCGGCCATTTTACGTTCAAGTAATGCCGCAACTTCCACGTTCACTTGGGTTTTTCGCATGCGCAAAAGACTGCCGCCCCAGGTACTGGAAAGCAGAACCACGCCCGATGCCATAATCAGCAGAGCGATCATAACTTCAAGTAGGGTAAACCCGTTCTTTTTCGTCATGTCTCCTAAATCAAGCTACTGGAGATTTGGTTTATTGCTTTAAATCTTTCAGAGCTTTTGCTTCTTGTATGATATCAGCTTGACCTGTGAGGGGATTAAAAACAAGGGTCCAAGTTAAATTCTTGCGGTCAGTGATTTGAATACTGCTGTATTCGACAAATCCTTCGGGCGAGAAGTAAATGTACCCCACTCCTTCGGTAATCGGAGCACTTAAATTAATAGTTTCTAGTTGACCGAAAAAAAGTCCGGACGGAAGTTCCTTATCTTTTTTTCCGAAAGCAGAATCTTTGCGAAATGAATCTGCGGGGCGTTTATCAGCATCCATTTTCTCGCGAGCTTTGATATCTTCCTCGGAATCTCTTTGGACCCGGCCGGCAGATTGTTCGACAGTGTACGTGGGGCTCTTTGGGTCAAGGTTGATCACTAACCGATAGGTCGTATTATACAATTTGGCTTTATTTCGAATTTCGCGAACAACCGTCGTCATTTTTCGGGCGACGGTTTTCATATTATTATCTTTTCGATTAATTCGGGTCGCACCGATAGCAATGGCCGCAGCCATGATTCCTAACACCAACAAAATCTCAACCAGGGTAAAACCCCGGGATGATTTAAGTCTCATTATGATTTAGGCGCTGATTCTTCTTCAGTTTCTTCAGAGTTAATATCTTTATCATAGCCGTCGCCGCCTTCTTTGCCATCACGACCTAAACTTTTAAGGGTAAAATCTCCGCCTGAACCTTCATAAACGAATTCGTGTTTCCAAGGATCAACAAGTTTATTTTTATAATAAGCTTCAGGTCCCCAGTTAGAGCAATTTCCATCTTGTTTTTTTAAACCTTCAAGAGAGCCCGGGTATTTTCCGCAGTCCGTGTAATACATGCTGAGTGCATTCGTTAATTGTCCCATTTGGATTTTAGCTTCCCGCATGGCGGCTTTGTCGCGGGCGCCGGTGATGCGGCCAGCAAGTAACCCAAAAATCGCGCCTAAGATCGCAAGAACGATCATGATTTCCATCAAAGTCATGCCCAAGTTATTTTTC
>JAZKJI010000005.1:16276-20736 GCA_040384405.1 Bdellovibrionota bacterium | reverse complement strand
GGACATTCGATCATCAAACGATCGGTGACTGCAAAAGGCGAAGCATCAGTTTATGGAATTAAGGGCCGCGATAATTTAGATTGGAACGAAACTGCCAGCGGTAAACTTCTTGATCCCAGTAAATTGACGGCGGCCCATAAAACTTTACCACTCGGATCAAAAATCCGGGTTCGTAATTTAGCTAATGGGAAAGAAGCAACTTTAACGATCACCGATCGCGGTCCGTTTGCAAAGGGTCGATTCCTCGATTTAACAACGGGCGCTGCAAAAGCATTAGGAATGGGTGACATAGGGATGCTGCAAATCGTTTGCGAACCGCAACTTAGTGCTACGAACTCACCAAAAGAAAACTAGATGAATTCAATGTCGAATGCGGGTACTCTGCTTTCATGAGTGAAGCAGAAAAAGGCCGGCCTTCGTTTGAAGAAATCTATATGGAACTTGCGACCACGTTGTCAGCGAGATCTACTTGCACCCGTTTAAACGTTGGAACCGTTATCACCTCGACAGATTACCGTAAAGTTTTAGCAATTGGTTATAATGGAAATGCCGCTGGCCTGGCCAACACTTGCGACCGGGCGGAGCCCGGAAATTGCGGCTGTCTTCACTCGGAAGAAAATGCGGTAATCAATTGCGATTCTCCGCGCGCAACCGAAAAACACGTGTTCGTTACGCACTTACCTTGTGTAGCGTGCGCAAAGAGATTGATTAATTTGGGTGGAGTTAAAAAAGTATTTTATCGAAATGATTATCGTAACGCCGATTCCCTGGCGATTTTAAAATCCGTGGGTATCGACGTCGCTATGTTAACAAAAAAATAATTATTCTTGAATTGTTACCCAAACGTTTCCAACACCAACGCTGCGAACAAGCCGGTTGAACTGGAAAGCATTGTCTGGATGGATTCGAACGCAACCGTGGGAAGCGCGCGTCCCAAGCTTTGCCCAGTTGCCTTGGCTAGTGCCGTGAATAGCAAACCCGCCGCTAATGAAAACCGCGTACGGCATATTTCCTAAGCCATTAAAATCCCCGCCTGGATATTTTTTAGAGGTATAGGAGTCGTAAATTCGTCCATCTGGATGGGTATCAAAGTTTGGAGTTCCGTGCCCAGCAACACCCGTAGAAACGGGCCATACCGATTGGAATACTCCGTTAACATAAAGGTATAAACGCTGTTCTGACTTATCAACCATCGCCCAAACCGCGCATTCGTTGCGCTTACAAGCAGTACGGAAATCCAGTAAAGCCTCAATTGAATGAGCTCGGGCACTAACGCCGGTCTCTTCCTCGTGCTCTTTGTCGTAAGCTTCTAGAATCTGTTCGATATTTGGATCAAACGGATTCAACTCATCCAGCACGTTCGGCAGTTGCGGAGCGGCCGCATGTAGCTGAGAAGCCTGCACGGAAAGGCTTAAAGTTGTAATCGTCACTAGTCCAAGAAGAATATTTGAAATTTTAATAACTACCTCGCTGTAATATGCCTTAATAAGTCCCGGATGGTAATTAGCGCCCTTGATAAACCCTGGCAACGGGAAAAATTCCACCAGTTTTTTTAAGCATTCGCGTTGAATTTAGGCTTTCAAAATAAACCCGCTATACCACCCAAATCCCTGGGGGTTCTGCCAACAAAATCCCAGAAAAGTTTGTGCCTCTTCTTTTCAAAATCCCAGCGCGCGGTTGTATCAAGAGAATGTTTAAGGGAGTATTTGGCCATGACAGCCTATCTCGACAGCGCGGTAACCCCGGTTTCCGCCCCGGAACCCCTACCCACTGCAGGTCTAACCGATAGGTTTGCCAAGGTTCATATCGAGATCAGCAATATCTGTAACCTTCAATGCAGCTTTTGCCCCGCCGTCGTCCGATCCAGCAAAATGATGGACTTAAATTTGTTTACTTCCGCTATTAAACAAGTAGCTCCGATTGCCGAGCAAGTGGCTTTCCACTTAATGGGCGACCCCTTGGTTCACCCTGAATTAGATAAATTTGTTGATGTCTGCCAGGAATATAAAGTTCCAATTTTTTTGGTAACAAATGGAGTTTTACTAAGGGAAAAACAAGCTGCGACTTTACTGAGACCCATTTTTCGCCAGGTTAATTTCTCGCTTCACAGTTTTCCTGACAACTTTCCTGATAAAGACCCCACCTCTTATCTGGAAAAAATATTTTTGTTCACCGAAAAGGCCTTTCAAGAACGACCCGATTTATACATTAATTTTAGACTCTGGAATTTAAACGATCCCAAAGGCAGCAGTGATCGCAATAAAGAAATGCTCGAAAAAATTTCCGAGCGATTCCAAGTAAAGTTCAATGCCGACGTTGATGTTCGTCTTAAGAAATCCATTAAACTAAAAAACCGCCTGTATTTACATTTTGATACCGAGTTCATATGGCCATCCTTGGATTTACCAGTCTTAGGCACCAAGGGAACTTGTTACGGCCTATCCACCCATTTTGGAATCCAAGTCGATGGCACGGTTGTGCCTTGCTGTTTAGATAAAGAGGCCGCAATTCCCTTGGGCAAGATCCAAGATCAGCCATTAATGGACATTTTGAACTCAGACAGAGCTAAGGCCATTTTAAACGGGTTTAAAAGCCGAAAATTAGTCGAAGATTTATGCCAGCGATGCCAATACATAAAGCGTTTTAAGACGTAAATTGTCCTTAAAAGCGCCATTCAAGTAAAGATTCCCAAAGTTTTCTTTAACATCATCATTAGATCAAATTTGATTTATATTCCTTTGTCCCTTCACAGGAGGAATTAATGAAATTACTGGGTATTGCCAATGGAATTTTTGCTCTAAGCCTAATTGTAAACCAAACCGCTCAGGCCAAAGACATCGTCGTCACCGAGCGTTCAGAAGGCCGCGCGATTATTCGTGAAGCCCGCGCCTGGGTAAAGCCAAGTTGGGTAAACGACCAATTTCAATTCTCAAACGAATTAGATGTTTTGAGTGGCGGTAAAGTTAAGAAAAATGATCAAATTTTATTATCACCAGAAGTTCATTGCGAGATCACTGAAAAAACTTTGAATAATTTAAGAAACTCTCCTGGAAAAACCAGAAAGTTTTTTTGTAACTTACTTCAATTCGATTCAGTTCAAAATAAATATACAACCGTATTGAAGAAAAATGGCGAACCAGACCGCGTAAAAGTTAAGTATAATAATGAAGAGATCTACACCGAGATCGTTGCAACCCGCCTATTTACTGCACTCGGTTTTCCTGCCGACAGAATGTTCTTCGTACCAAAAGTAAAATGTTACGGATGTACGGCTGATCCATTTAAAGATATCCAGGTTGACGAAACTTCAATCAATTCCCCAAGAGAATTTTTAAATGTGGCGATCGAAAGAAAATTGGATGTCGACACAATCGTGCGTAAAATTACTCGACCGACAATGCCATCTGGAACTGGCAATCACGCTGGACAATGGGATACTGAAACTTTGATCAGCGAAGGTTGGGTTTACAGCGAGTTAAATAAATTGCTTTCTAAAGACGAAGCAAAAGCAAAACTTCAAAGAGCAGAACGCGAAGCTCTTACGTTGATGACCGTTTTTCTTTACAACTGGGATAGCCGTGAATCAAATCACCGCCTGGTTTGTGACGGCAAAGACAACACTGACGATACTTGTAACGGCCAAGTCCTAATGATGGTTCATGATTTAGGTGGAACTTTAGGCACCTGGAAATTTCCAAAAGGTTACCGCCTGGACAGACAAGAATGGCTTGATAAAACGGTATGGAAAGATCCATCTAAATGTGTAGCCCGCATGGGAATCAATTACAGTATCTACGGTGGCCCGGGCAGCAGCCTGCTTTTAAATCCAAAGATTGATGAATCAGGACGAGCACTTCTAGCTAACCTGTTAAAAGGCTTTATCGCTGGTCCAGAGGGCCGTAAGCGCGTAACCGACCTTTTCCGCGCGGCACATGTAGAAGTGACTCCAAAGGGCACTGCTGACGAATGGGCTGATGCCTTCATTACTAAGGCTAACGAGATTATTTATCCTATGGGCGAAGGCCGACCTGATTTTGCTTGTGCTGAATAGGCCGCTGCCAGCAGTCCGACTGTCACAGTTTTCTGGACAGTCGGAAGTACAGCATCTTGATCACCTTCAGCGCAGTTTAAGTTTCAGTTTTAGTACTAGTTATGGATAACTAATTTATATTTTTTCGACTTAGCGTGTACGTAATTGCTCCGAGTTCATTTCCCAACTTTTTGAGCTTATCATTTTTTAAATCTGCTAGTTCGCAAATCGCTTGGCATCTCTTGGCTTTTTGAAAGGCATAAAAGTTTTCAAGCATAGCCCGAGGAAAAGCAAAAATAAAACCAGGCCCCCTAACTATAACTACCACTAAAACTGAAACTTAAACTGCGCTGAAGGTGATCAAGAAGCTGTACTTCCGACTGTCCAGAAAACTGTCACTGTCGTACTGTTGGTAGCGGGAATTATCACG
>JAZKJI010000005.1:4077-16176 GCA_040384405.1 Bdellovibrionota bacterium | reverse complement strand
TCCGACTGTCCAGAAAACTGTCACTGTCGTACTGTTGGTAGCGGGAATTATCACGTTCATCAATCGCTCTGAGCTCACCCGCGGTTAACCTGCCGGATGTTACTTGATTAACCCTAATTCACTAGCTGAATATCGTGAATACAGGACTTATCGTCTTTAATGATCCCGTCACTATCGTGCAAATCTTTAAGCGTATATCCCAAGGTAATGTGGGAATAAAACTTGGTTGGATTAAAGTTACTTGCCCGCCCACCCTCTTTAGAGAGTAAAAGTTCTTGAACCTTTCGGCGAATTTTTAGCAAATCATCTGATTGAACAACAACGTAAAACGTTTTTTCTTCCCGATCTTCGATGACTTTCTTACCCGCCCCCAAACAAATAATCTGAAAGGCCGAGTTTTGAATATTCATGGCTTCGGCAATCTGATCAATTTCGGCGATTGAAACTCCGTACGGTTTCAAGTCATTCCAAAACTCAACTGGAGTAACCACGGTAATGTGGGCTTCCCCGCGGTCCTTTAATTTTACTGACTCGGTAGTTTGAACCTGCTGAAGTAAAGTCTTCATCGGCGCAAAGGGAAGATTCATGGTTAAATAACTATCAAAAGCCCCAGGCCCGCTGAATTTCAGAAACTCAACGGACTTACCGTTTTTTATCGTTGAATCTAAGTTAAGGACTGCAGTTTGCGCCGGAATGGAAGTTTGGAATGAGAAAAGTAACAATAACCCTGAAAACTTAGTCATAACGGAGCCCCACAATAAAATTAATAACCAGGAATCCGATCAAATGTTAACGCTTCGTTTGGTTTCAAGCTGTAGGCCTCTAACATTGAAGACTCGAACTTAGAAAACCCTCTGCGAGTTAGTTGAAACTTCTGAATCAAGTTTACAATCCAAACCGGTACTTTGCGCTCACACTTTAATTCTAGAATCACGTTGGAGCCGGGGTCGTTAAAGGAATCACAGTGGTCATAGCTGGTCATCATGCTTTCGACCGGTTTAACGTTATAATTTGTTTCGCGCATGAAACGCAAAGACTTATCAAACGTAACTCTGGCGTAATCGTCGATCGTGGAAAGATAGGCCTTGCGACGGTACTGTGATAAAATCATCGGGTGAGCATTATAATAGAGGGCCTGGTTCAGGAAATGCTCCAAATGCTTGTCTCTACTGATATCGAAATCTCCTAAGTTATTAGGATTTAAAAATATATCTGACCAATTTTCTAGATTAACTTTGCCTCGTCGTTTTTTGCAAAACTCGGCTACCTTTTCTTTTGTCTCGAAGAAATAAGGTGCTTTAGGTTCGTTACCGTAGGATCTGACCCGTAAACTGAACTTAGCAGTATCATTTTCCTTGGCGCGCATAAAGTGAAACGTTGGTGACTCGAAATACAGGCTATTAATTAAATAGAAATTATCAGGCTCGATCTGCGAGTAATAATCTAGCTCGCAAAAAGCGGAAACGTAATCAGAAATCGGTTGGACCATGGAAAACGGAATTAGATATTTTAACTCGTATCGCTCTAGTAATAGGGGTGAAACAGGGCCACTAGCCATTTACAAAATCCTCTTTTGGTTTTTGGATAAATGGTTAACTTCCGGATTTTCCGCCAAGTACGAACTTTCCTGCATTACAGTAATCAATAAAGATCTGATTCTAAATTCCAAATCCAGCATTTGCTCGCGGGATTCCTGCCATCCTCGTTGTAACTCTAGGGACAACAATGGATCTTGCACTGCAATCGCTTGGCTGGTTCTCTTTAAACGATCGCCATTCATGAGGCCCGTCGTGCTGCTGAGTGATTTGTGTAAGTCCAACAAACCTTTTAATTCTGAAATCGAGCTTTGCAATATGCGGTCATTTTCGCGGACGGCCTGTAAACTTTCGGCACGGGATCTTTGATACTCAGATCTTTTATCGATCAACCGTGGATCAGAGGCTGCCAAAAATGGCAAATTGATCGCCAAGGCAATTCCGTAAACGCGTTCGCGACTGTCTTCTTCTGCCGTGATTTCAACATAATCAAGCCACTTTTCATCGCGGGCTTTATCAAAGGCAAGTGCGGCCTCGGCCCGTTCCATATCTTCTTTTGCCACTTGGCCGGCAAGACTTGTTTGGCGCTCCATTTTTTCGATTTCCGCCAATTTCGCGCGCAAGTCATCCATCGTCGCCAAATTAGAAAGATCCACCGTCGAAACTTCCGGTGCGCCCATTTCCTTTAGCTCTTGATCCAACAACGCTATACTTTGATTGATATCGGTGACCCGTAGGGCCGTTTTATGGAAATCGCTTTTCATTTTTAAAAAGTTCTTTAGTTCTGCCCGGTCCCGTTGAGCAGCCAATGAAATGACCCGGTCAAGTTTTTTGGTTAATCCGGAAAGATCTTTAGAGATTTCTTTTTTCTCTTTAAGCATCGCTGCCCGCGCGATTAAATTGTATCGCGAAACTAGGGCTTTAGATAAAGCCTCTTTTTGCAATGTACGCTCATTTTTTTCAATAACATTTTGATAACGAGCTGAAGTTCTCCAATCAGAAAATCCTTTTGGATAAAAACGAAGGCTTCCCTTTTGAAACAATGATGTCTCATGCAAGGTGCGAAACCCGCGCGATGGATAAAGTCTGATATCTGCATTTCGGTCCGTGCTATCTATATTTTCTTTTTCGAATTTAAATTGCATTTGCCAAAACGGATTCCAATTATTGCCCGACTCCGCAATGCTCACTGCCTTTGCGCTGGCCTCAACCGCCGTATCTTTCCAGGCAGAACGCAGTAAGTCCTCGGGGGTTGCTGCAAGCAGATACGCCGGGGAAACTGCGATAGCAAAAAAGCAAAGCTTAAGAGTCTTACTTCTCATAAGCCTTTGGGGCCTTTAGTGGTATTCGGATATACATCGGAGCCGACTGCTTTTGTTCAAAAGTAACAAACAACGTGGAATCCCTTGGATCAATCGCGATTCCTTCCGGACTTAAATTAGGAAAGAACTGAATCAATCGAGCTTGTGACGGCTGACCAGCATCTACCAACCAAACCGCCCCGCAACTTTGCTCTTCGCAATCAGTAGAGACATAAAGTTCATTGTTTACTAAAATCATATCCGTCAAATGATGGGGAATATTATCTTTCGGAAATAAAATCCGTTTCCAAACCGAAATATTTGATGCCTTAACTTTTCCGGTCAAAAACATTGCGTCGACGTCAGTGATTTTTAGAACCCAACTGATATTTGCCGGCGACACTGGGAATTTCAAGCCGATGTACAAATCGTTGGATTTTACAAAGTGACTCTCGACTTCGAAATTTCCATCTTTGCTTAATCGCGAAATTTCTTGGATTTCGGAATCCTTAGATTGCGCTAAGGCATCCAGTAACGCCGTTTTAAGATCCATTGTTTCGACATTTGAAAAATGAAGCTCCGTACGTTTGGCTCTGGCAAAAAGTCCTTTTGCAGCCTGATTGTCGCTTTTTTTGGATTTCTTTAATGAGGTCATCAAATACAACATTTGCCCATCATTGCTGACAGATTCCATATCATTGATCTGATCAATTCCGTTAATTCGTAATGGGCGGCTCTCCACTTTACCTTCTTGATCCATCAGAAATACGTAAGGAGTGTTTTCGTCATCAGTGTCATCACTAACAACCAAAAACTTCTTCAGATCTTCTAAGTAAACCAAACCTGATGGTTCAAACGATAATGTACGCGAGATATCGACCGGTACTTTAATCTCTTGAGGCAACTTTGTGATATTGGTCGCGGCCTTAGGCGTTTCAGCAATTGCAGTTGATAATCCTATGAACGGTAATTTAACTTTTGGTTTTAACTGAACTTTTTCGCCCAACAACAATGTGTTATTGGAAGGAATTTCAACGACTACTTCCCGGCCCCAAACCGTAGCCATCGGTGTGTGAAGTAAGCGAGCTGGCATTGCCACAATTCGCGCACCGACACTGACGATATGGCCTTCGATTTGCGCGCCGCTAGCAGATACGGAAGTCACCTTAACTTTGCGTCCAACTTCCAACGAAGAGTGAAGGTTTTCGTGGATGAAGCCTTGAACGTAGGTTGGATTTTGCGGAGACATGGTAATCAATGTTGAAAATGAAGGAGCGGTCTCGCCCTCTTTAAAATTTACTTGGCCGATTACACCCGATACTTCAGCAAATACAGAAAGATTTTTTCTTTGCTCTTCCAGGTGAATGATTTCTTGATTCATATCTTCAATCTCTACCGCTAACGGATCTGCCGTACCACCGCTAGCAGAATTAGAAACTAAAGAATTCAGATGCTGGCGCAATTTCATCTCGGCACGCAACCGGCTGAGTGCCGTTTGGCTGGCGCGAATGCGGCCATCTAATTCTGACTGGCTGAGTTCGATTAGCAAGTTGCCTTTTTCAACAACTTGGCCGGGTATGACGTGAACCCGTTCGATTCCAACCGGATATTCGAAACTTACTTGAAGTTCGCGAGAATCGGCGACGCCAAGAAAACTAACGGATTCAGAACTTAGGTAAATACCCAATCCTAAAACGCCCGCCAGGCAAGCTGCCCAGGTAACCGCCATTAAGCGATTTTCGGTTCCGATGATATCTTCTTGAATGATGTTTACGATCTGTTTAATCCATTTCATCGTTATACCTCTATCACTGATTCTTGCATCATTAAGTTCACACCCTTGGCGCCGGGGATGCCATGAATGGAATTTAGTAATGCTTGATGATTAGTTTCTTTTTTGAATTTCAATTGGTAAGCGTAATCTAGAATCTCGCCTTGACCCATTTCACGAACGGAAATTAAAGCAAAATGCTTACAAGTTTCAGTTAAAACTGACTCTAGCTTACGGTGTACTTCATCTTGACGAGTTAAGTTTAAACGTAAAAGTCCATCAAACTGAGGACCATGTGCAAATGGTGTCTTTGCTAAGATAACGGCTGCGAAGGTAAAACAAAGCACACCGATCGTTGCGATTGAATAAGCGTGAACCCCAGCCGCTAATCCCGTTGCCAGTGAAGCGAAGATGAAGAACATGTCCCGTGGATCTTTAATATTTGTACGAAACCGTAGAATTGAAATTGCACCGATCATTCCGATTCCGCGCGCAACATTATCGCCGATCGCTTGCATCGCGATTCCTGTTAAGATTGGACACAGAATAATACAATGAAGAAAATTTCTGGAATAAGAAAGTCCCTGAAAAGTCTTAACGTACAAAACTGCGATGATTGTTCCCAAAACAAACGATAACAAAAATGCATACAGAACAGAAAGCAACGTTGGGTTCGTCATGGACGAACTTAAGACGCTAAAATCTAACATGTGAGGCCCCCCGACCGTTATAAGCGGGCAGAATATACCAAGACCGGCGTCATAATGCAGTCACTGGAAACCAAAGAGTAAAAAATGCAGTTTTGTGTCCAAACTAGCGTCACTTTTTGTCTATGCATTTTCGCGAAAAACCTTCGCGGGCCGCTGAAGCCAATAGAGCGGGTTTTCAGCTTTCAAAGAGTTAGGCTGGAAAAAACTGTGCCGATTTTTTTTCGCCAGCACTTCACTTATTTTGAAATTCTTATATGAAAAAGAGCTATTACTGGGTTTTTCCCGAGGGTTTTTTCAAAAATTTTGATTTCACCCGTTCGATGCTTTCGGCATGGCCACGCACTTTTAGAGTAACCCCTTGGTCGCTGTAGGTTTCGCCTAATACCCGCATCTTAGCACGAACTTCACCGACCGCACCTTGAACAGTGTAGGGAATAAAGAGGTCTTCGTCGACCATGTCGGACTCGAAATAACTTATAATTTTAAGTCTTAAATTTGAAACGTCCTGAGGATTTTTCGCTGATAGAAAAAGAGCATCTGGAAATTCATTTTTAAGTTCGGTCAGTTGTTCTGGGGTCAGCCGGTCCATTTTATTTAAGATCATCAGGCTTTGGACATCGCCTGCGCCCACTTCGGTGAGTACGCTTTTGGTGACTTCCAGTTGCGATCGGAACGTAGGGTCCGAAGAATCCACCACGTATAATAACAACGACGCATTAAGGGCCTCATCCAAAGTAGATTTAAAAGAAGCCACTAAATCATGAGGAAGCTTTTTAATGAAACCAACTGTATCAGAAACAAGAATTCGTGGCCGGGACTCTGGATACAATAGTCTGACAGTTGTATCTAGGGTCGCAAATAGTTTATCTGCGACCAAAACTTCGCTTCCGGTCAGAGCCCGCATTAGCGAAGATTTTCCGGCGTTGGTATAACCAACTAAGGCCACGGTAATTTCCTGATCACGCCGCGATCTGCGGGTGTCATGTTCTTTTGAAATTGAACCCAGTTCTTCTTTTAACTCTTTGATTCGGTCGCGAATTTTCCGGCGATCAAGTTCTAAGGTCGACTCACCCGACCCTTTGCCTCCGACCCCGCCTCCACCGCGATCTTCGCCGCCACCGGTTTCGCGCAATCGTGGCGCTACGTAGGTAAGTCTTGCGATTTCGACTTGCAGGCGCGCCGCTTTTGTTCGGGCGTGGCGGCTGAAAATTTCGATGATGACACCGGTTCGGTCTAAAACCGTGACTCCGGTAGCACTTTCTAAATTTCGCATTTGCGACGGAGATAAATCACTATCAAAAATTAAAACATCTGCTTTTTCCGTCGGTGCTTGAGACTTTAAATCTGATTCGCCTTCGTCCTCTTCTTCGTCATCGGGTATTTCACCATTGAGAAACCGGGCATATTCGTCATCTTTTTCGTTTTCAGGCGCTGGTTGATTTTTATCAAATTTCAAAGCGGCCTTATGTTTTTTCTTTACAACCATGGGACCGATTTCGCCGGTTCCGCCGGTCCATTGCGCTAATTCTTCTAGCTTTCCTTCACCGACGACCGTAGCTCCACGCTGCGATTTTCTTTTTTGAGATGTTTGACCAATGACCGTGTAACCAAGAGTCGTTACTAACCGCGCAAGTTCTGCCAAAGAACCCTGCAGCTCTTCGTCTGAAACTTTTGGTAATTGGATTCCTACCAGTAATGCTTTTAGCGGTTTTTGTTTCGTACTTGTTTCCACGATTACCTTTTTATGGCTGTATCAGTCTGATGCCGTCTTCGTCGACAGTGATCAGTCGCTGTTTGTACAAACCACCTAATGCAATTTTATATTTCTTCTTGCTGACTCCGAATAGGTCGTGAATCATTTCCGCGGAAGTTTTGTCATTAATCGCAAGATATCCACCCTTTTGCTTTAACATTGCTAAAATTTTGGGTGCGATATTGTCCACAGCAGCGGTGTGACCCGCTTGTTGTAATATTAAATCTAATTTTCCATCGGGACGTAATTTTTTGACGAAGCCTTTTGTTTTTAATCCGGTTCTTAAGGGTTTAAAAACTTCGTTGTCGTAGAGAACTCCCCAATGAGAACCATCAACGATCGCTTTATATCCAAGATCGGTTTTTCCAGTGATTAATAAATCCACTTCTTGGCCTTCTTCGAAATCTCCGCCGGTTTTTTCTAAATTGTGTTCAAGCTTCATGGATGCGGCAATACGGTCAGTGGAATCCAAATAGATAAATACAATTACTTCCTGGCCCGGGCGCAAAGGTTGAGTTTGCTCGGCGAAGGGAAGGAAAAGATCTTTTGGAAGTCCCCAGTCCAAGAAAGCCCCTACCTGGGTTACTTCCACGACTTTTAATACGGCGAATTCACCGAGTTTTGCTTTTGGCTTTTCGGTCGTAGCAACTAAGCGATCTTCGGAGTCATAGCAGATGAAAACTTCGATTTTGTCCCCGACTTTTGCGTCTTCGGGTACGTACTTTAATGGCAATAAAATTTCGCCGTCTTCCTGGCCATCCAGATAAACGCCAAAATCCACTTCACGAATTATTTCCAATGTATTGTAATCGCCGATTTCAACCATAAGCTCCCTAACGAATCTTGTACTCCAATGCAGGACTTCCGCCAATGAAATAAGGCGTCAATTAGGTTCTTGCTCCTCTGTGAGGAAAAGTCATCGTAGTGTAGCCAAATGTTGAAACTGCGAGCAATTCACCTTTTATTCGTACCTGGCCTTTATGGCTCTACACTTGTTGATAGTAAAACTAATGAAAGAGAATGGGTTAACGTATCCCAGGTAGTTTTCCATCACGAAGGTTTTGCATTGCCTACTCCGGGTATTGATCAACCGGGAATTAAAAATTTAAAAGTTGGAGAAGTACTAAAGGGTGTTCCGGTTTTGGGGCCCTTTTACTCGGTTAATTCTTACGGCAAAATTTTAGAGATTTTAGAAAAAATCTGCAAAGATAAGAATTGTAACCTGGTTCCTGTTCCTTACGATTGGCGACGCGAGCCCGCAGAAGTTGTTAAGTCCCTTCAGGAAACTATTACCCGCGTTCGCAAATCACCGGAAGATAAGATTTATTTAGTTGCCCATAGTTATGGTGCTGTAAACACCAGTTACTTTTTAAGATACGGTACTCAAGATAATTACGAAACTGCAATAGAATCTTGGGAAGGCCTCAAACAATTGGACGGAGTCGTACTGGTTGCGGCACCTTTTCGGGGCGGCACCGCCTTATTCCGGAATGTCTTGCAAGGTGCGCGGTATTTCGGAGGCCGCGCTGATTTCGTTTTACAAACTGACTACGCGACTTTTGAATCTCCTTATTTTTTGATGCCTCCGGAAGGAAAGCTTTCCTTGTTTGACGAGGATTTTAAAAAAATAATCGTTCCCGTACATTCCGCGCAGTATTGGAAAGATAAACAATGGGGTTTATTTTCGCCGGAATTACAAAAGCGCCAAAAAGACTCCGCGGTAGTGTTTAATCACCTGGATACTATATTGAAACGCGTTTCAACTTTTTATAAAAAACAATTTGCTCCCGTAATTAATGAACCTCCAAAAAAGTCGACCGTCGTTTATATCGGCACCAAAGGAAGTCCTACGGATGAAAATGGAATTGATATCGGAAATAAATCGCCTGGCAATGTCGCCTTTTACGATAAAGAGCGCACTAAATATTTACCAAAATTAAATCCCGATAAGTTAAAGGTGGACGGTGATGGTTCTATCACTACTGAGACTCAGTCACTGCCGACTGGCATAGAAAAAGCACTGACAAACACTTACTTCGTTAATGATGGTCACTTAGAAATACTGCATTCGAAGGAATTCGAGAAAGAAGTTCGGGCGATGCTTTCGCGATAATTTTATGGATGATAAAAAGAAAGATGCCACTATATTACCATTAGTTCCCGGGGACTACTATTTAGACCCCGAAGGTCTAATGGTTTTTACGGAAGCCTATCATATCAGGCGTGGATACTGCTGCGAAAGTGGTTGCAAGCACTGTCCCTACGGTTTCGATAAAAAAAAGGCAGGCGATAAGTGAAAGTTATTTCGATGGTCCCTTCGTGGACTGAAACTTTAATTGAAGCCGGTGTGAATGTCGTAGGACGCACGCGTTTTTGTATTCACCCAGAGGACAAGGTCGAAAATATTCCCGTGGTTGGTGGAACAAAATACGTTGACTGGCTGAAAGTTAAAAAAATAAAACCTGATTTAGTCATCTTTGATCGCGAAGAAAATTTAGTGGAAATGGCGCATGCATGTCCGTACCCTTGGTACGCAAGCCATGTACAAAGCATCCATGATATGCCGGAACAAATACAAAGGCTTTCTTACAAATTGGATTCACCCGGATTAGGCGTGATGGCGGAAAATTGGGAAAAATTATTAAAAATGATACCGCCCATTCTGCCTTCCCACTCGCCGCCCGGTCTTATCGAGTGGAAAAAGCCCATTCAAGATTCCGTCAAACGCATTGTCTATGTGATTTGGAAAGATCCCTGGATGGCAGCAGGCCCTGACACTTTTATTGGTAGCGCATATGAGTGGCTAGGATGGAAATTATGGGGGTTTTCTAAATACCCGACTTTTACCTTAGAAGACATAAAATCGCAGTATACGTTTTTTCTCTGCTCAAGTGAACCCTATCCGTTTTTGAAAAAGAAAGACTCAACATTGGAGCTTCCCGGGGCAGTTGCCATTGTCGACGGCGAAAAACTGAGTTGGTTTGGAATACGATCTTACCGCTACCTATCGTCTTTGGTCTTTCCTCCGCAATAGAAAACATGGTTTAATAAACTATGTCTTTTCGAAACCTGGTTTTCCTCTTATTACTTTTGGCATCCGGCTGCGCCAGCAGAACCCATGTTACTTCCGAGTATAAAGACCGCGTTTACAGTGCTCCGGTCGAGGGGAAATCCCAAACGACAATTGTCTTTTTGGTTGATGGCTTGTCGCTAACAACATTGCAAAGAGAAATTGATCGAAATGGTATTCCTAATTTAGAAAAATTTTTTCTTCCTAACAAAAACAAAGTACCCAACGTAGCTCGCACAACTTTCCCGAGCCTGACATTTCCTGCGATCGGATCATTATTAACCGAAAGACCGGTCAATAAAAACGGAATTTATGGAAACACTGTTTTGGGCGAAAAAGAAAATATCAATTACGAGGATCCGGTTAACTTTTCTGAAGTGAATAATAAAATCGCGGGTAAAAATATTTTTTCGCGGTTACGCGCCAAAGGACTTCGCTCGGTAAGCTTGGATTATGTTTTTCAAGCGGACTCTGATTCCCATATTTCCAAGGCGGACTCTAAGGCTGGTTTTGCGGTTTATTCTAATGACGATATTTACGTGGACCAAAAAATTATTGACGGCTTATACTCGTTATTAACGGATGTCCCGCCAACGGAGTGGCCGGACTTTATCTTTGTTCACTTGATTGGCTTGGATTTTAAGAGCCATCGTGAGGGTCCGAATTCACTTAACGTAGGTAAACATTTAAAGTTCATCGATCGTGAACTGGGAAAAGTATTTAAAGTATTGGCGAAAGCAGAAAAAGAAAAATCCCGCCATATCGTTTCTTTTTTAACGTCGGATCATGGATTTGATCAACCCATTGAACAAACGATGGATTTAGAAATATTCCTTAAACAGCAGGATAAAAAATTCTTTGTCCTTAATGAGGGACGATTCGCGGGAATTTATTTTCCGACAGAATGGGATGAAGCAAAACGATTCGCGTTATTAAAGTTGTTAGAAAATAATCCGGCCGTCGATGTCGTCGCCGCGCGAATGGGTGAAACGGTAGCTGTGCGAACGGCAAAAATTAAAACTACGCTTTTTTACTCGATCGGCTCATGCCTTTATGGTGACTTTAAGATTTCCGTCGCCGAAGCGGGAATGCTTGGTTCACCTTGGATTTGTCCAGAGCAAATGGATGTAGCAACTGATTCTAAAATCCATCCATTTTTATTTTCCAATCTTTCCTATTATTTTCAAGCTCCGGATGGCCCTGATGCGGTCATCATTCCGAAGCCGGGTATTTCACTTAAGTACTCACGCGGAGGTCAGCATGGCGGTCCTACGGCGCGTGAAACCTTGGTTCCCCTGTTAATGCACAATGCAGACTTGGCCCAACCGCAGCAGATCCCGGCACTTTGGGATTTACTTAAAGGCCTATAAAATCTAATATCCTTAGACCGCTTAAAAAAAAGGAATTTTATGAAGCACTGGGTGTTTGACCTGGATGGGACCCTAATTAATTCCCATGAACCTTATTTTACTAATCTGATTGAAGTTTGTGGCGATTATAAAATTAAACTGACCGATGAAGATCTGAAAAAATCTCTCCGCGTTAACGCAATTGATTTTTTGAAGGACCACGTTCCAGCTCAGTCGCTGGAAATCGCGTTTGAAAAATTGATTAAATTAGGACTGGCATCCATTCAACACATTCCCGTCTATGAAGGTGTGGAAGATTATCTCGCTTACCTGACCGAGAACAAAGTTACCTTAAGTTTGTGGACAGCCCGAGAAGGCATCACTGCTCGGGAAGTGATTAAAACGACAAAATTAGAGAAGTATTTTTCCCATACTATTACCGGAAGTTGCGTAACGGTAAACAAGCCCAGCCCTGAGGGACTGACAAAAATTTTGCGTCATAGAAATTGCAATGGAAATGAAGCCATTATGATCGGAGACAGCGAACATGATGTTCAAGGTGCAAAGGCGGCCGGAGTTAAATCCGTTAGCGTCAGCTGGGACATTGAAA
>JAZKJI010000005.1:0-4047 GCA_040384405.1 Bdellovibrionota bacterium | reverse complement strand
TCCATCATTGGAGCCACCTCGCACTTAACGGCGTAAGTCGTTAAAGAAAGTATTACTTTGTTTGATTTTTTAGTTCGGCCGAAAGTTAAAAAGGCCACGTCAAAAATAGAGTTCGTTGAATCAGCGGGCCGAAAAATAGAATTGCGCCGTAGGGCCTACCGACGTCGATTGACCCTTACCGTAAAATCATCGGGAAAAATCCTGATTAGTGCCCCCATGGGAGTATCTGAGAAAACCATCACAGACTTTCTTCGCCAAAATGAAAAATGGATTTCGGAAAAAGAAAAACAGCTATCAGAAATTCAAAAGAAGTTTCCAAAAAAACAATTCGTAAAGGGTGAGAGATTTCTTTTCAAAGGTGAAGCTCATCACTTAAGTTTTGAGGCCAGTCCTGATCAACGAATTAAGTTTCATCCCAATGCGGGTCAGCTCATATGCAAAGTTCCTTACAACAGTTTAAAACCTGATTTGTCACCGATGCCGGGACTAGAACAGGATTTAAAAGAGGCACTTGGCCGCCTTTATGAAAAAGAGGGCCGGGCCCTGCTTGCAGAACGGACAAAGCTATTTGCGAATAAGATGGGCCTACATCCTGCGAAAATTAGTTATCGCTCACAGCGGTCGCGCTGGGGAAGTTGTACAACCCAAGGCCATATCAGTCTGAACTGGAGATTAGCTTTCGCTCCATTGGAAGTTTTAGATTATGTCGTTATTCATGAACTGGCACATCTGCGTTTTCCGAACCACTCCCGAAGTTTCTGGCATTTAGTGGAAACTTTTTGTCCTGATTTCAAAACTCGACAGAAGTGGCTCAAAGAACACCAGTCGGAAGTGGATTTTCTGGAAAACTAAAGTGATTTGTCTGGAACTTTTTCTCCGGAAATTTGCTGCAATTCGTTCGAAGGCTGAAGGTCTTCAATGACGATGTTATTGACTAGCCCTGTCCATCCAATGAAGCCACCCACGGGCTTTTGACCTAGGTACATTTGCTTTGCAACTAAGTGTTCCATGAATTTTAAAGGATCATGCGAGCCCGAGAAAAACTTAAACAATCCCGTTCCCTTTTTACGAGTAAGCTCTGTAAAGTCGTAGCGTTCCGGATCATAGAACTCGACAAATGTTTGAGTGTTTTTCCAAGTTTTATAAACTCCGTCTACCAAGCGGCTACCTAAATATTCAACTCCTGCCTTGTCTTGGTACCGCTTTAAACCTTGAAGCACCATATAGGCCGTGTTGATCCAAACTGGACCACGCCAACAATCTTTTTCGAAAGATTTTTCGTTACGAGCTACGGTAGGAAATGGAATCGGAGTATTAAATTCTTCGGGATTCATCAAGTGCTCGCGCAGTCTGATGAACTGTTCTTTATTCGCAATTCCGGCAAAAATCGGCATGAAGGAGGCAATCGTGGGAATTCTGATGAACTCGTCATTTTCCATATTACGATCCAGGAAATATCCGGTCTGCTCGTCCCACAAATAAGCTTGGGCTTCCCGTTTCATTTCGTTGATTTCGGTTTCGTATTGGGCGATATCGGCATCGTAGGCAGCCTTCTGTGGCCCTTCGACCATGTTTTGTGCGATATCGCTGGCGATGCGTTTCAACGACTCGGTATCGATTACCATATAAGAAGTTAAATCAACCGAAGCAGTCCTTCTGGTATCGACGAATCTTGACTCGTCCCTAGTTCCAAATCGTGGCGAGTTATCAATACCCGATTCGTAAGGGTGCAACCAGAAAAATAATCCGTTAGGAAATCGTCGAGCTTTGAACAACCATTGGTGATACTTCTTTAATTTCGGATAAATCTCTTTTAAAAATGGTAAGTCTGTTCCCATTTTATTTACTTCAACCGCTGCCCAAGACAATAACGGAGGCTGACTCATACTTCCTTCGGCCCATGAACTAACCACATGGGGAACTCGTCCATCAGCTTTTTGGAAGTGAAGAACTGATTTTAAAACATCTTTTGAAACGGTCAGGTTTCTGTGTTTCCACATTACAGCGATAAAAGCTGAATCCCATAAATACACACCGGCAAATTTCGGAGCGGGCCGCACGTGAAAAAAGGGAACTTTATCTGTTGGTGCCATCAAATTTTTATCGGCTTGCGTGTTAACAGCATCAAAAGCAGGTTGCCACTCGTAACGTTCCAACCGAATATTTTCGGAAGCAGGTACTCGGCCGCCTGGATTAAAATAAAAACCAATTAAAGGAACTGTCACTAACCACTTAGCAAGCGTGACACCAAATGAACCTAATAATGTTAAATCCACAAATCCATCCTTGGAAAATCAGGCTCTTCTATGAACCTGCCGACATAAAAACCTATATAGATATTTTTTCATTTACTGAGGTATATCGCAACTCGAGGTCAGTCCAGATGAGACGGCATACCTCAAAGATTTCACTAAATTGAGCGAGCTAGACTCGGCGAAAGACCAACGGACTGTTGTGATTGTTAAGAAACCTTATAATTCTTTCGCAGATTTTCCAGAAGCAAGCCTATCCAAAAGTTTTCGCGCTTCTTCTCCGGGGTTTGCGACTAGAATGAAAATCCACGAATTTGCAGATCGTTTTGTCGTGTAGATAAAAGATTTATGAACTAAAACTTTTTTCTGAATCTCTAAAACTGTTTTCATTTCTATGATTGGTACTAATTTTTTTAGTTGATCAACTTTTTCAGGAGTAATCAAAATTAATCCTGAAAGTGAACGATTATCTTTCAAATGAGTATAAGTTCTTTCAGAATCAAAATCAGAGGAGCTTACGACAGAGCCAACTCGAATATTTCGTGAAAACAAGTTATAGTCTTTTTCTAAACTGTCGTCGTAAATTGCACCCATGGTTCTTAAGTACAGAAAAGGCGATTCTTTTGTATCGCCCAGTGTTTCGCGCGTGATTCGCAAATAGTCCGAGAGAAATTTATCCGAATAGAGATTAGTTTTCTTTTCTAAAGATGCTTGAAGGGTTGGCATTAAGGCCTTTGCAACCGAATCAATACTTTCATCGTTATAAAAAGATTTAGACTTCGCCAAATAAGTTGAAAAATCGTCCTTACCCATAATTCGTTGGGCAACCATTCCATTCCCAAAGGCAGTCGCAAGAACTTCATTCAATAAATTGTACGCTGGAACAGCACCCGTCAAACTTGAATGAGAAAATGACTTTACCATCTTAGCGTGCAACTTGACCGGCGCCGAACGGAAAAAATAATGAAAAAGTTCATGAAACACCACATCGATCCGGCTATCCGCAGTTTCACCCTCCAAAATTTCCACCAGGGCATGGTTTTCAATTTGCTCGCCATTAGAGTGCCCGCTCTTCCCCGGCAAAAGAAAAAAGTGAAAATAAACCGGAGTAGTAATCGACATCTCTGCCTGGTAAAAATTGGCAATTTGCGCGGATAGTTCCACAATTTTATTTTTCTCGACCGAGGCAATAAACTTTTTAGTAAACTCGGTCGACTGAGGAAGCCCGGTCTCTTTCCACCACTTCAAATGCCGGCCCTGAAAACGAGTATAAATTTTTAAAACCTTATCGACATCCTCAGGCACCATCAACAAACTTAAATTTCGCCGGTACTCCAAAGCATCAGCCGCCAAAAAAGCAGCAATCCGAAATTTTTTATCAAACGAAACTGAATTATGCCGCAAAGGAAATCCAATATCCAAAGCCTCGTCAGCAGAAATCTCAGAAAGCCGAGCACCCGAACTAATATAACGATCCTGCAACCGAGCCCACTCAGAAATAGCAGCATCATCAGCAGCCCCCCACAACTCACCCTTCCAAAATTCCCGAACAACACCTTCCTCACAACGAACAACCCCAGCCAAACAATCCAACTGAAAAGCCAAAGACCCAACAGCCCGAGCATCAAAAATCAAAGTAAATTTAGAGGTCCGAATCTCCTTAGAAAAATAATCAGCACCAAAAGCAGAGGAAGAAAAAACAAAAATAAGATTAAAAATAAAACCAAAAATTAACCTGAATCGCATAACAAACTCCAATGTAAACACATGAGAAAGTACTTAAAGCCTAAGTGAT
>JAZKJI010000004.1:13648-20915 GCA_040384405.1 Bdellovibrionota bacterium | reverse complement strand
TGTAAGAAAAGAAAAATTCCCTATCGATTATTTGAGGCCTCGCACCGAATGGGCGGACGAGTTCGAACTGCCCAAAATAAAATTGGTACTAACATTACCGCTCTGGATTTAGGCGTTGATACCGTTGATGAAAGACACCGCCAGGTTTTTGAACTATGCCGTGAATTGAATTTAGAATTGTCAGAGAAATCATCTTCGATTCGTTGGCAGGACGGGCTTTTGTGGAGTAACGATAAATTTATTTCTGTTCAAAAACAAAAAGGTGAATTGGAAAAAGTATTTAGCCGTTTAGCAGAAACTCAATTTCGGGTAATGGGCGAGCGCAAAGATCAAGAGTGGGAAACAGAAGTATTTTTAAGGCCCGAAGTTCAAGCTTTGGATAAAGTTTCATTTGGTTCGTTTATCACTGAAAAGAAAATCAAGCTAAGTGCCCCGGTAGAAGAATTTCTGCAGGGCTGGTGTCTAAGCCAGTGGGGACTGAAGATGGACCAGGTTTCCGTTTTCGCAGTTATTTTGTTTTTGGATCCGGAAAATCGCGGGCCTGCACAATATCAATTGCGCAATGGTTTTGGATCATTGACGCAAACAATGTTTCAACGATCGGCCGGCGTGATATCTAATCACTTGGTTAAAACCGGATATCAATTAACGGAAGTAGAAGAAAAGCAGGGGCGATACCATTGTAATTTCCAGTATCGAACTTTGGAAAATTCCCAAAATTCCGTGTTGAAAAAAATAGAGTGCACCAGGTTAATATTGGCGCTCCCGATTACTCAAATTTCAAAAATTAATTGGGATGGCGACTTAAATAATTCAATGGCTTCTTGGAAAAAAAATCAGTTTGGCGGTTTAGCAGCCCAAGTAAAATCATTTCACAATGGTTCCAATCGGCAGCTAAAAAATAAGTGGGCGGTTTCTCAGAATAAAATCTACCGGGTAGAGCCTAACGAACAAGAATCCCACATTGCGGTCCTAAGCGCACCGGGTGCCATTACTCCCGAAGGAGAAGGTTTTCCTAAAGCATTAGGGTATACCGCGGAACCAATTACAACCTTGGATTGGACGGCACAAAAGTGGATTCAAGGTTCACGTTGGACACAAGGTTTAGGTGTACTGACGGGTTATCAGCAGTGGAAAAAGGATTTTAAATCAGGCGGGCGAATATATTTTTCCGGAGAATTCGATTCCACGACATATCCAGGAACTTTAGAAGCTGCTCTGGCTTCAGGAGTAGCGGCAGTTACTGCGGTGGCGCCGGAAGTAGTGCTTCAGCCTGTATAAGTTTACCTTCAAGTGCTTCAAGCCGGGTGCGCATGCGGGCGTTCTCAATCTCTAATTCAACCATACGTTTTTCGATGGCATCTGGTGGGGTAGAGCTGATCATTTTATTTGGCGAAGCTTTCGGAATTTTGCCGACTCCGGGAATATCATCGACGGCGGGTAGACCTCCGATTCCGGGCAACTGACCATTATCAATTTTAGCTTCAAGTTCATCAAAATCAATTTGGGCCAAATACTTTTGAGAAATACTCATCGCTTTATGGGCCTGGTCGAAGGTGGCTTTCAGCCGCTTAAAATCCGGGGGAAATCGTCCCGTAATGATACTGACCGTCCCGATAAAAATGAACAGGGAGACCACGGCCATTGCTAATAAGTTTAGAACGATGTTTTTTATGAAGCTCACCTTGGGCTTATCGGAATTCTGAAAATATTTTAAAGTACGCCGCTCTGTAACGATAAAATAAGCATTTACATGCATTTTTGGCCGGACGGGCGTAGATTAGACCTCTTGCCAAGGGGTAAAGGTGTCAGCGGAAACCGGTCGTCCAAAAGCTAAACCAGTACAGTCAACAATTCCTGCGCATGTTGTTCATAAGACAGCGCAAATTGTGACCAGTGCACGCACTGAAAAAATGACTCCTGAAGAAATTTTGGCTCAAGTGCATCCAACTCCGCTAGTTTTAAATAATCTGACAAACGAAGAAAAAATTGATCGAATCGCAAAAAACTTTGAAGAAATTCTGATTACTTTAGGTCTCGACTTAACAGACGACTCTTTGAAAGATACGCCTCGCCGGGTAGCTAAGATGTATGTTCAAGAAATTTTTCGCGGACTCGATGCCGTTCATTTTCCTAAAATCACAACAATCGAAAATAAAATGGATTACGATCAAATGATCTTAGTTCAAGACATCGAAGTGATGTCGACGTGTGAACATCACTTGCAACCTATTCAGGGGTTGGCAACGGTTGCCTACATACCGAATGATAAAGTGATCGGTTTATCCAAAATTAACCGCATCGTAGAGTTCTTCGCTAAGCGTCCCCAGGTTCAAGAACGATTGACCAAGCAAATCGCTGATTGTTTACAGTTGGTTTTGGAAACTGACCACGTTGCCGTGCATATGAACGCCCGGCACTTCTGCGTTATCTCTAGGGGTGTGGAAGATACCCATAGTTCCACTTCGACTTCTGATTTAAGGGGGCATTTCAAAGAAATGCCGGAAACCAGAAAAGAATTTCTGCATCATTGCCGCGGGAAACTTTGACACCCACTTTTCTTCTTTGACTCGTGATTGAATTGTTTATTTGATGGGGGTCTTCTCTCGGAGGACTAGCCATGATCGTTCAACCGCCAAAGACATTTTCTGATAATGCCCACTATAATCCTGAAAGCCTTTCCGCTTTAAGAAAAAATATTTCGGATAATCCCGATTCTTTCTGGGAGGAAATTGGACGCCGTCTTGATTGGATAAAGCCATGGACAAACACGAAAGAAGTTTCATTTAAAAAGCCTGTCAGTATTAAATGGTATTTAGATGGGAAACTAAATGCCTGCCATAATGCTCTTGATCGTCATTTGCCAAAGCATGCTGACCGCACAGCAATCATTTGGGAACAAGATGATCCCAAAAATGATCCGGTTAAAATAACTTACGGCGAATTACACCGGCAAGTCGTGCAAATGGCTTTGGTCATGAAAAAGCGCGGTGTTAAAAAAGGTGATCGCGTGACGATCTATATGCCGATGATTCCCGCTGCAGCCGTTGCGATTTTGGCTTGCGCAAGAGTTGGTGCTGTTCATTCGGTCGTATTCGGCGGTTTTGCCGCGCAATCAATTGCCGCGCGAATGGAAGACGGGGAATCTGACTTTGTCATTACGGCCGATGAAGGTTTACGTGGCGGAAAAAAAATTCCGCTGAAACAAACCGTGGACGAAGCATTAAACATTTTTAAAAATGCCCGCCATGTTTTAGTGGTTAAACACACTGGCGGAAAAATAAATTGGCAAGAGGGCCGCGATCTTTGGTTACATGAAGAAGTTAAAACTGTGTCCGGAGATTTGCCTTGTGAACCAATGGATTCTGAAGACCCTTTATTTTTGTTATATACATCCGGCTCGACCGGCAAACCCAAAGGCGTTTTGCATACGACCGGCGGTTTCCTTGCTTGGGTTAATTATACCTTTGAAAAAGTATTCGACTATAAACAAAATGATGTTTTTTGGTGTACCGCTGACGTCGGCTGGGTGACGGGTCATAGCTATTTAGTTTATGGTCCTTTATCTAATGCAGCTACGACCGTCTTATTTGAAGGCGTACCCAGTTACCCATCCAATTCACGTTTTTGGGAAGTAATCGACCGTCATAAAGTTAGTATTTTTTATACCGCACCGACGGCACTCCGAGCATTAATGAAAGAAGGGGATGCGCCCGTTAAAAAAACCTCGCGCAAAAGTTTGCGGCTTTTAGGTTCCGTTGGAGAACCGATTAACCCGGAAGCTTGGAATTGGTATTATGAAACTGTCGGAGATTCCCGATGTCCTATCGTTGATACTTGGTGGCAGACCGAAACGGGTGGAATTTTAATTTCTTCCTTACCCGGCGCGATTGCCATGAAACCGGGATCCGCAACCTTCCCATTGCCAGGAATAAAAACTGTTTTGTTAACGGTTGAAGGAAAAGTAATTGAAGGACCGGGTGAGGGAGTTCTTGCGATCGCGGATTCCTGGCCCGGGCAAATGCGTACGGTTTTTAAAGATCATAAGAGATTCGAAGAAACGTATTTTTCCACTTACCCGGGATATTATTTTACTGGAGACGGGTGCCGGCGGGATGAAGACGGCTACCTTTGGATTACCGGAAGGGTCGATGATGTCATCAACATTTCAGGCCATCGCATCGGAACTGCGGAAGTCGAAAGCAGCTTTGTTGCAAATCCAAATGTTGCTGAAGCAGCGGTGGTTGCGGCTCCCCATGATATCAAAGGAAGTGCGCTGTACGTTTACGTAACGCTTAAAAGTGGAATTACTCCGACGCCAGCTCTGAAAGAAGAGCTTAAGCAATGGGTCCGCAAAGATATCGGGGCGATAGCGACGCCAGACTGGATTCAATTTGCTCCGGCCGTCCCAAAAACCCGGTCGGGCAAGATCATGCGGCGTATTTTACGGAAAATTGCTGAAAGCGATGGCAGTGTAACTCCTTCGGAACTTTTAAAAACCTTAGGGGACACTAGTACCCTGGCGGACCCCAGCGTGGTTGAGGATCTGATTGCCAACCGGGTGAGGGTTTAAGTAAATTACGACTATGAATAATTTAAATGCGGCAGCTGAAAATACCGAAGAGACAAAAAAACTTAAAACGACCTCAATTGTTTTGGGTTTGGGACTTGTGGCCTTAGCGATAATCTCGAGGCTCGTTCCCCATCCGTGGAATTTTACGGCAATCGGGGCGACGGGGTTGTTTGCCGGGTATTTCGCCGGGTCTGGAATTTCCCGTTTTGAAAAGTTAGGATTTTTAGCCTTACCATTCGTCGGTTTATTCTTAAGTGATTGGATATTGGGCTTTCACTCTATCATGGTTTATACCTATTTTGGTTTAGCTTTCTCTGTCATCCTTGGGCGCCTTTCCGGTACGAACAGTGATTGGCCGAAATGGCTCGAGTGGACAGGCCAAAGCTTTATCTCCAGTACATTGTTTTATATGGTTACGAATTTTGGAGTTTGGTTTACCGGGGGGCTTTACCCGCGCAGTTTCGACGGACTTATGCAGAGCTTCGTGGCGGGTATTCCTTTTTACGGGTACCAAGTAGCCGGAGATTTATTTTACTTAAGTGCTATCATACTAGTTTGTATTTACTTCCGGGTACCCCAGCGCCGCATGATCGCAAGGCAGAACATTCTTGTCGAAAATGGCCTATCCTGCTAAACCCTGACCATGCAAATTTTTAAATCCACGCAACAGTTCTTCGGAACTATCGTGCTTTTAACGTCCATTTTTCTTGTTGGATGTTCAGCGCCACCAGATGAAGTAAAAGCAACTCGTTTTGTTGATGGATCAGCTTTGTGTGCGTCGGCAGATTATATCGACAACAGTTGCGCTTTTGGTGCCTATCCCGATGGATTTAATCGGGGCGGCGATTTAATTGATACGGCTTCAAAAATTTCAAAAACATTTTTCGAAAAAACTTTTGATGAAGCTTTTTTAACCCGCGTATCAGCGGCGTCGCCCCGATTAACTTTATCTTCGATGGAAAGAGCCGGCGTTCGCGTTTTTCAAAATGGAGAACGTTGCGGTTGCGCGATTTTTAAAGGAATAGCAAAAAGTGATGACTTACTTTTCAATCATTGGCAGAAAGCCAGCGGCTCGAACGGCAAGTCCACATTGTTAGGATTGTTCCTTACTAAGGAAAAAGTGGCAGCTCTGGGGTCTCCAATTGACTCTGCAGCTATACTTATTCGCGGGGACACGGACCGTTGGACATTGGTTCACGAATACATGCATTTTTTATTTCAAAAAAATAATGAAGTTCACGGAGCGGACGACAAACAGATATTTGTAGAATATCAAAATGCGATGGCAGATCTTGCTGACCTGGCTTTTGCTCCTACCGCGATGGTAATAACGAGCGAAACCCAAAAACAAGAGATCGAGCAAAGATTTAAATTGGATATTGAAACGATAAAATCATACTTGATCAATTTTCCGTTGGAAGAAATGACTATCGAAGCACATTTATCAGATATGCATCGCAGTGGAGATTTAAAATATGTGCCGCCGAAGGCGCGAAAAATTGCGGCAAGATATATTTGCTATAAGTTCGAGGATACTCGGCGATTAACTGATCGAATTTTTCAACTTGGTAAACTAGTTGTAGATCGATTCGAAAAACAAAAATTTGATACGACATTATTGCAAATGCAACTGCTGGGAATCCGGGGTTTAATTTCTGAGGCCCGCGGAATTAATTCTCAATTTGGACTTGGCGAAGCTTGTGTCCCGGGTTCTCGCGAAACCTTCAGGATTTATGCTTTGATGAAGTCTTGCGGGCACGGCCAACACTTTGATTCATCTTTTTAACTTTATTTTTCTGTGAATTTCTAAATGCTAATAATTTTTTATTTATAGCTGGCACTTCCAAAGCAAGTATTTGAAGTGCAAATAAAACCGCATTGATCGAGTTCCCGATTGCCATTGTTGCAACTGGCACACCCGGTGGCATCTGAGCAATTGAAAGCAACGAATCAAGTCCCTTTAGCTTTGAACTCTCGACGGGGACTCCGATGACGGGCAATACCGTTAGGCTTGCAACCATCCCTGGCAAATGGGCAGCACCTCCGGCAGCAGCAATTATAACTTTTATTCCCCGAGCACTGGCCTGAGTAGCGTATCGATACATGCGCTCGGGCGTGCGATGGGCCGAGACAACCTCTATTTCCCAGGGGATCCCAAAGCGTTTAAGTACTTCAAGACCCGGTTTCATGGTTGGAAAATCTGATTCGCTTCCCATAATAATGGAAATTGAAGGAGTCTTCTTTCGGGAAACTTTTTTTGCGGACATACAATTCCTTAAAGTTTAATTTCTTTTCGCTCTTTTAATAGAATATTTAAAACATTCCCGCGGTCGCCACCTAAACTGACGTGACCCATTTTACGGCGCGGTCGATTTTCTGTTTTTCCGTACCAGTGCAAGTCGCCGGTTAAATTCTGCGGAACCTTTGGGGTACGAGTGGATTTTCCAAGTAAGTTTACCATCGCAAAGTAGGGATCATGATAAATTTGTGGTATTTCGGATTGGGTTCCTGCTAACAAATGGGCCTCGAATTGGCTTAAGCTGCAAGCGGTGGAGGTATAATGGCCACTGTTGTGAACACGCGGGGCAATTTCATTAATAACTAGCCCCTCTTTAGTATCAAACATTTCGATTCCCATAATGCCGACATAATTAATGTCCTCTAAAAACTGAACGATTGTATTTAGCAAATTTT
>JAZKJI010000004.1:3955-13638 GCA_040384405.1 Bdellovibrionota bacterium | reverse complement strand
TGTAGGGACCTCGTACCCAGTCGCATTGGGAATTCACTTGGGAAGTCTCTACAAGCGGATAGCTAAAGGTATTTCCAGTTTTCGTTCTTCCTGCCATCACCGCAAGTTCACGTCGAAACGGAATAAACTCCTCAGCAATAAACTGATTTAACGGCAAGTGTAAAGACGCTGCGATTTTAAGAAAATCTTTTTGTGAGCGACATACGAAAGTTCCGTATCCGTCGTATCCATTTCGTCTTTGCTTTAAAACAAAACCTTTCGGAAAAAAATCCCACAGTAGATCACCAATATTTTTTGGACTTAAACCCTCGGCAAAAGATAACCAGCGCGCCGTAGGAATTCCGTTTAAATCAAATAAGGTTTTTTGTGACTTTCGGTCCTGCAGTAAATTTAAAGCAGAAGGACGGGGGAAGATTTGAAGCTTCTTATTCACTTTTTGCAGTTTCATCAAAAGAGTTGCGTCAATGAATTCACTCTCGAAAGTCAGAAAATCCACATTTTTCGCGAATGCTTTGATATCTTCAAAGCGGTGTGGATTCCCCTTTTTCCAGTTGCCACTGACTTGGGCTGCGGGGTCATCGGATTTTTGGGAAAGTATATGAATATCCATTCCGCGTTTTTCGCCGGCAAAGGAAAGCATGCGGGCTAATTGACCTCCGCCTAAAATTCCGATTCTGGGGAAACTAGGGTTTTTCATTGAAGAAAGTGTCTAATTTTTGGTAAACCAAGGCAAACAAAATGGTAGATATAATTAATGATCGATAATGAACGCGCCATCCGGCATTTTACGGAAAACCGCCGCCCCATATTGAAAGATGCGAAAGAGGGTGGAGTAAATTTCCCATTGTGCCTGGCCCCTATGGTTGGATTATCCCATGGGGCGCTTCGAATGGTATTACGTGATTACCTACCTGCTGATGCCAAAACCATTTGGCCGACGGAAATGTTGAATTCCAGAAAAATTCCTTTCGAGGACGTCGGTCAAACTCCTGAAACTAAATGCGGGCCCGATGAAGATTTTCTGGTTCCTCAAATTTTAGGGAATGAAGAAGGACCGATTTCTGAAACAATAAGAAAACTTAAAGACTGGGGAGCATTCGCCATAGATATCAATATGGGTTGCCCGGTTCAAAAGGCGCTTAGGCATAATTACGGAGTGGCGCTAATGGGCGACAGCGCCTATGCCGCAGAAGTCGTGGACATGACGGTAAGAAACACGCAACTTCCCGTGTCAGTAAAATTACGCGCTGTAAAAGATGAAAGTAATCCGCACTACCTGCAAAATTTCGTCGAAGGATTAGCTGCAAAAGGTGCATCGTGGGTCTGTCTTCATCCGCGAACCGCAGAACAAAAACGAAGAGGAAATGCTGACTGGGAGCAAATTCGTTGGCTACGGGAAAGGATCAGTATTCCGGTGGTGGGTAACGGGGATATACAAACTGTCGAAGACGTCATGCAGATGTTGTCCCACACAAATTGCGATTTAGTAATGGCCGGAAGAGCACTTGCCGCAAGACCATGGTTACTATGGCAAGTTGGAAAAGAATTTGGTTTTGCAGATCCCAAAGGAAAAGAAAATTGTCCAATGACCCCGGAAGAAGAGGGGCAAGAATTCGGCAAAGCGCTATTACAATTAATAAAATGGAATGGCCAATTCTTCACAGAAAATCAAGCAATGAGAAAAGTAAGATTTCACGTAAGAGTGACCCACGTATGGCTCGATTTTGGCCACACGCTATTGCGAATTTGCATGACGGCAAAAAATCTTCGGGAAATGGAAATTGGAATTGCGGAATTTTTCAAACAAGAAATAAGAATGTTTCCGAGGACTGATCTTCGAGAGTAGATTTTTTCGGCATCGGCGACTGCGACGGCAACTGCAACAGTGTCGGTCCAGCATCAGCATCAGTTTCAACTTCGGCAACAGGCGACAGTAACAGCAATACCGGCACGGTGCCCGTCACCGTCTCGGCTAACTGGCACTGGCCCCGCAGACGGTTAGCCGCCAACCGCAGACCTACGCCAGCATGGTGTCGAGTTTGCCTTCGTCGTCTAAAGCTTTGAGATCAGAGTATCCGCCAACTAATTTTCCGTTGATCATAATTATGGGAACTGTTCGCCATCCGGTTTCGGCTTTGATTTTTTCTAGCTCATCCGGTTTCGTTGTTAAATCAATCTCGCTAAACTTAATGCCTTTGTTATCTAACAAAGTTTTCGCGCGATCGCAGTAGGGACAAGGAACCTTTTTATACATTACAACTTCAGCCATTTGTCCTCCTCATTAATTCCACTATATACTCAAAATGAACTTTATCTACTGGCATTACGCTGAGTCGTTGGCCTTTTCTTAATACCAACATGTCTTGAATGTGAGGAATTTCCTTCATCTCGTTGAGAGTCAAAATACGAGGGAATTTCTCCCCAAATTGGACCTTTACACAATGCCATCGGGGCGCATCTTTTTTTGCCGTTGGATCGAAGTATTCAGACGCTTTTTTAAATTGCGTGGGGTCAGGTAAGGCTTCGTGGCTAACTTTTGCCACTCCGGCGATGCCACTTGGTTCAGCATTTGAGTGATAAAACAGAACCTCGTCGCCCATTTTCATTTCTTGCATGAAATTTCTGGCTTGATAGTTTCGAACGCCTTCCCATAGGCATTCATGCTCTTTTTTTAATTTGTCGATAGAGTAAACATCGGGTTCCGACTTCATCAGCCAATATCTTCGTGCCATGTATCATTCATAGCTAAACCAGGGGTTGATGACAAGGTTCCTGCACGCTACCATGCGGACATGCATAAATCTGAAAAGGGATGGGCTCTTATCACTGGTGCTTCGGCGGGAATTGGCGAGGCCACCGCATTACGATTAGACCAAGAAGGTTATAGCTTATTGTTAGTAGCTCGTCGTTCAGATCGACTCAAAAAACTTCAAGATAAACTTAAAAATCCCAGCCAAATTTTTTCAGTTGATTTGCAAAAACCTTCCGCGATTTCCGAATTTTTAAAAAATGCCGAAACCCAATTAAAAAACGTAACGGTATTAGTGAATAATGCCGGATTGGCAAAAGGAACTGAAAAGTTTCAAGATGCGGCACTAGCGGATTTCGATGCCATGATCGATACAAATGTAAAAGCATTAATTGCAATCACCCGTGGTGTCCTTCCGTATTTACTGAAAAATAAAAAAGGCCATATCGTGAACATTGGTTCGGTAGCTGGCCGTTGGGTTTACCCAGGCGGTGCGGTTTACGCTGCTACGAAATTTGCGGTCCGAGCATTAAGTGATGCGCTTCGCATGGATTTGATGGGAACGGGAATTCGCGTCACCAATATCGAACCAGGAATGGTCGAGTCAGAATTTTCACTTGTGCGATTAGGTGATAAAGAAAAAGCAGATAAAGTGTATTCTGGAATGACGCCGTTAACTCCGTCTGACATCGCGGAAACTTTATCTTGGTGTTTAGATCGGCCTGCGCACGTCAATATCCAAGAGCTTGTGATTTTTCCGACGGACCAAGCAGGTGTGGGTCCAAGTTACGTTGACCGCCGGGTTTAATTTTTTTAAAGGAGAGCCGCGATGCAATTTAGAACTGAAAAAGACACGATGGGTGATGTGCAAGTTCCTGCGGACGCACTATGGGGTGCCCAGACTCAAAGATCGACTCAAAATTTCAAAATTGGTGGCGACCGTTTTCCCCGGGAAATGATTAAAGCCCTTGGCGTTCTTAAAAAAAGTGCGGCTTTAACCAATTCGGCACTTGGTTTGTTGGATGAAAAGAAAACAAAAGTTATTGTGGAAGCGGCCAATGAAGTTATCAAAGGTGACTTAGATGCACACTTCCCGTTAGTCGTTTGGCAAACCGGTTCAGGCACGCAAACCAATATGAATGCTAATGAAGTAATCGCTAATCGCGCGATGAAAATAATGGGATTAAATTTACCTTCAAAAGATGTTCACCCGAATGATGACGTGAATAAAGGCCAGTCTTCTAATGATACTTTTCCAACGGCGATGCATATCGCGGTCGGTGATCAGATTTATAACCGGCTTTTACCGATGATGGAAAAACTGCATAAATCTTTGGATAAAAAAGCTAAAGAGTTTAATGACATTGTAAAAATTGGCCGCACGCATTTGATGGATGCAACTCCGTTAACTTTGGGCCAAGAGTTTTCAGGTTACGCAACCCAAATGAAGCATGGAATTCAAAGAATTAAAAATACCCTTCCGCACTTACACGAACTTGCCTTGGGCGGAACTGCCGTAGGCACCGGCCTGAATACCCATCCGGATTTTCCGGTAAAAGCCGCAGCCGTTATTGCCAAAGAAACTGGAATTCCCTTTGTATCAGCGGAAAATAAATTCGAAGCCCTTGCTTCCCACGATGCTTTGGTCGAAGTCAGCGGTGCCTTAAAAACAGTTGCATGCTCACTGATGAAAATTGCTAACGACATTCGATTGCTGGGAAGTGGTCCTCGCTGCGGAATCGGCGAGTTAAGTTTACCTGAAAATGAACCGGGTAGTTCAATTATGCCAGGAAAAGTAAATCCCACGCAAAGTGAAGCAATGACAATGGTGTGCGCGCAGGTCATCGGAAATGATGTGGCAGTTGCCGTCGGCGGTTCCCAAGGTCATTTCGAGTTAAATGTGTTTAAGCCTCTAATTGTTTTTAACGTATTAAATTCGATTCGATTGATTGCCGATGCTTGCGAAAGTTTTACTGATCATTGTGTGGATGGAATTCAAGCCAACAAAAGCCAAATCAAAAAACACTTAGATAATTCCTTAATGTTGGTAACGGCATTGAATCCCCATATTGGCTACGATAAAGCCGCGGCCATTGCAAAGACCGCGCATAAAAATGGAACTACCCTTAAAGAAGAAGCCGTCAAACTTGGTCATTTAACTGCAGAGCAATTTGACCAATACGTGCGACCGCGGGATATGATTAGCCCCCTCAAAGGTAAATAATGGATTGTTTAGACATTGTTAAAAAAAAATCAACCTGGCTATTTGATGACGATATTCGTCCTTATGTTTTCGTTCGTCCTGAAAACGAAATCGGGCAGCCTGGTCAAAAGCACCGGCTGGATTGGTTTAACCACGTAAACCCAATTTATAAAGATCCCTTGGATGTTGATGAGTTGGCTTTTGCCGATGTTATTTATTCACTAGAGGGCCGTGCATTTGGTCCGTCCAACATGGCGATGCCTCGGTGGGTTTTTTATGATTGCGCCGTGATGCCGGGATTCGTAGCGGGTTTTGCTGTGAAGCCATCTCGATTAACTCCTGCCATGAAAGAGGCACTTAGTTTATTAAATTATCCCGCACTCAATTCTCCGGTGAATTCTTCAACGGTATTAACTCCATTGAAATCTATGGACGATTTGGACTGGGTTCCCATTTCTTTATTTATTATTATTCCAACCATGCACAAAGGAGAATGGGTTGCCCATAATTTGTGCTCAGTAAATTCATTATTGCCAAAAGAAGAACAACTTTACGGATTAGGATTTATGTCAAAGGCCTTTGGACTTTGGTATGCGAACGTTGAACAGTGCTCGGGAATGACCCAGTGGGGATCACCCGCATTAAAGCTACACTCCCATTTTGGCCATCTAGAAGTCCTGGGTGCCTATGCCCCGGTCCATTCTTTTGCTAAAACTGTGACTTACCGAGTCCAAGTAAACACCCATAATTGGGAGCAATTCTTCACAAAAGAGCCCGATTTGGCCTTTTTAGAAAATTTTGGCCCAGCCGGATTTCAAATTGATCCACAGGACGAATCCAGCATGCTATCTTTCCAGAAAGAAATCGAACAAGGTAAGGGGCCGTTTTATTTAAACACCTCTGAAGTTTCAGCACAGTCGTTGAAGCAACCGTTAAACGTTTACCGATCAAAAGCAGGAGACTTTCTTAAATGACAATTGGAATAACTGAACTTCCCCCGGTCGCTACAAATTTCTATACTATGTGCAAAAAGTGCGCGGCCGAGCGCTACCACAAAGTTTTAACTCATACGTCTGAAAAATCAGCAAAGATCGAATGCGAAGTTTGCCACAGCAAAAAAACTTTCACGCTTCCAAAAGCCGCAAAAGAAAAAGTAGCTAAAGTAACTAAGTCTGGAAAGCCAGCAAGTCCTCGTGGTGCTGCAGCTCGTGCGACGGCAGCATTGGCAAAACATGAAGATCAATATCAATCAACACTTGCAGCTTTGGAATCCCAACCTGCACTTGATTACAAAATGTCTTTGAGCTTCAAGGCCAATCAAAAAGTTTCCCATCCGAAATTTGGAGTAGGAGTAGTGCTTACTACTTTCCCAAATAAAGTGGATATCCTTTTTAAAGACGAAGTACGCAGCCTCGTTCATAACCGCCAGTAATTTCAGTGAGCGGTTCCCAATGGCTTAAGGGCCTGAATCCCGAGCAATGTGAAGCGGTTCTTCATTCTGAAGGGCCGCTCTTAATTTTGGCCGGTGCCGGTTCGGGTAAGACCACGGTATTAGTGCATCGTACGGGACGATTGATCGATGAACTCAAAGTAAAGCCCGAAAATATTTGCGTCTTAACTTTCACAAACAAATCAGCTCGCGAACTAAAAAAACGAGTGGCTGATAAAGTCGGTCAACGCGCGCAGAAAATTTGGTCCGGAACCTTTCATTCCTTTGGACGAGTTTTTTTAAAAAAACACTTTCAAGCGGCCGGACTGCCAAAAACATTTTCAATTTTAGACCAGGGTGACTCGCAAACCGTTTTGCGGGAAATTATGCGAGACCTGAGGGCCGCGCAAAAAGGTTTCGACCTTGACCGGCTGATGGGCTTTATCAGTTTGCAGCGGGAAGGGAAGTCTTTACCTCCCGATGCTGGTGACGAATACAAAGCAGTTACCGAGATAGTTACTCCCAGGTATTTAAAAAAACTTTCTCTATTGGGTGCCGTTGATTACGACGAATTGTTATTACGTCCCGTAAAGTTACTAAAAGAAAATGAAGAGCTTCGCCGTCAAACTCAGGCGGAAATAAAGTATTTAATGGTCGATGAGTTTCAAGATACCAACGGAACGCAGATGGATCTGTTGAGGCTTATACTTGGCGAAGACCAAAACCTTGCAGTGGTCGGTGACGACGATCAGTCCATCTACGGGTGGAGGGGCGCGCAAGTAGAAAATATTTTGCAATTCCCCACTAAATTTAAAAACTGTTCTGTCGTAAAGTTAGAAAGAAATTATCGTTCACGCCCTGAAATTCTGGAACTAGCGAACTTCGCCATCGCGAAAAATAAAAAGCGCCACCCGAAAAGTTTAATTCCCCAAAGTTCTCCGATCGGGCAGAAGCCTGAAATGTTTGTTTTGCTGAGCGAAGAAGAAGAAGGTGATTTCGTTTGTCGCGAAATACGCACGCTATTGCAAAAGGGCATAAAGCCGGAAGAGATATCCATTCTATACAGATCTAACAGTCAGGGTGCGCGGATCGAGCTTTCGTTAAGAAAAGAACATATTCCCTATAAAATATCTGGGGGAATGTCGCTCTTCGAGCGAAAAGAAATTAAAGACGTCCTGGCTTATTTGCGTCTTGGATTACACCCTTCGGAATTTTGGTTACGCCGAATGATTAACGTACCACCGCGAGGTTTAGGGGAAGCCGGATTTGAAAAATTAAGCCGGTTCGCTGCCGACGAAAAGATATCTTTTTGGAAAGCGTGCGAACGGGCCGGTGAAGCTGATCTGGGCGGCACCGTCGTTGAACATATTCATACTTTCCAAAACTGGTTAAGAAATTTATTGCCGACCATTGTGAAAAGTAGTCAGCCGGGCGCAACTTTAATGTCTGAGTTGGAGCGCATAGGTTACAAAGCAGATTTGCAAAAATTGTTTGAACCTGATTCGGCTCACAACCGATGGACGTTGATCGAAATTTTTTCGCGCCTTCTGGATAGCTATTTAGCTAAAGAGGGCCAGACTTTGGAAACCGTAGAAGAATATTTAGAAGCCATCAGTTTGCGTGATCAACTGGAAGGACAAGACGAAGGTGCCAAAGTTCATTTGATGACTTTGCACGCAGCAAAGGGTTTGGAATTCGACGCCGTATTTTTAATGGGCCTTGAAGAAGATATGCTTCCTCATCGGTCGCTCGGTGCTGATGTCGAAGAAGAGCGACGTCTGTTTTACGTGGGGCTCACAAGGGCAAGACACCATTTGATCCTGGCGCGCTGCGGGAAAAGATTGAAGCGAAACCAATGGGTGCCGAGTGCTCCGTCTCGATTTCTCATCGAGTTAGATAAGACGTTATACAATGAATTCCCAGATGGAGTAAGACCTCTACAGGGAAATGCCCGTGATTCTGCCTTAAGCGCATTCCTAAGTGGTTTAGAGAAAAAACTTAATCCTCCGTCTCCGAAATAGAAGAATCCCCTCAATGAAAATTCAAGACTTCCTTGCCTAGGCAGAAGGCCTCTTGTTAGTCTCCTTAGGTAAATGGAGGATTGATGAAAATTGGGCTACAGGAAGTCGCTGAATTTTTGGGTTTAAGCGCCGAAGAAGTTAAACAGTGGAGCGGTAAACGGTTCATCACTTCTGAACAGGCTCGCCAAATTTTAAAAGACTTTGGATTTTCATTTCCACAAAAAATAGTTTCATTTCAAATGTTAAAGGGTGGCGTTGCAAAAACCACCTCCGCATTTAATTTAGGTGTTCGAGCAGCTCAGTATGGCGCCAAAGTTTTATTTGTCGATCTGGATCAACAAGCTAATTTGACATTTGCACTTGGGCATTCAAATGAAAACGATCCAGCATGGATCGATATCGTTGAAAAGAAGGCGACCGTTTATCAAACCATTAAAAAAGTTGATTCCCATATCGACGTGATTCCTTCGAACTTAAATAACTCCGTTTTAGATCGGGTATTGCTGAATTCAAATCGTCAATGGTCAATGGCAGTTAAAAGACCCCTTGATCAGATTCGTGATAACTATGATTTGATCATTATCGATACGGCGCCAGCGCTAAGTGCAGTGAATACGGCAGTGACCGTAGCTTCCGACTTGGTTGTACTTCCGGTAATTCCAGATCGATTTTCCTACCTGGGATTACAGAAGCACTTAAGTGAACTAGAAGACCTGCGTTCTGACTTTAATTTAAAATTCGAGACAAAAATTTTAGTGACTAAATTTGATCAGCGGGAAAAAGCCAGCCACGAAATAATGGAAAGATGCCTGTCAGAATTTCCATCGCAAATGTTAAAGAGCTTTGTACGAACTAATAGTGAAATTAAAAATACCATAGCAACCGACAAAACTATTTTCCAACGCCAAGGGGCCGCGAAAGTTGATTACGATATGGTTGCCCGTGAAATCCTAGGAGGAGCCCATGCCTAAAGTTGAAGATTACAAAAATAAAAAGAAATCTAAAAAAGGTCCCGTGAAAGCCGAGGCAAAAGTTCATGCTAAAAATCATGGAAAGACTCCTCCAAATGTCCACTCTGATAAAACAGAGACCGAAGACATTGTTGAAGCAGCAAATGATGACGGCGTTACCCGAAGAGGCCCCGCTGCTAAAAAAACGAAACGCAGACCCGGTCGTGAAGAAGGTTTGGAATACATAGACACTTTGGCAGGTTCCGGTGGCGATTCGGAAGACGATCAAATGGATATTCCGGCAGATTCACCCGATGCGGAATTTGAAGAT
>JAZKJI010000004.1:0-3945 GCA_040384405.1 Bdellovibrionota bacterium | reverse complement strand
ACACATTCAGCTTCCGGCACAGCCGCGTTAACTGAAAAAGTAAAACTTAATTTTCCGGGAATTGATATCCTAAGAATGACGGCGCCAGAGGTTTTAGACGCGGCCGAAAGTATCGCAACCGAATGGAAGAAAAACGGGGACTTCGAAGACATCGCAGTCGAGAATCCCGTTTTGAAGAAAGCCACAACCATGGGATTGCAACGAGCAAAACAGGTTGAAAAGAAACTTGAAGAAAAGGGCGTTTTCCTACTAGCTCGTATGGGCGTTGAAATGGTTAAGTCTAAACTTAAAAATAAGTAGGTTTTATTTTGGATACTCGTAAAAACCGCTTGCTCAATTTTTTTAAAAATTTAAATCCGGTTCATTTGGAATTGGTCGATGAAAGCCACAAGCACTCTGGTCATGCGAAAAGAATGGGCATTACCGATGGTGAACCTATCGAAACTCACTTTAAGTTAGTGATGGTAAGCCCGATGTTTCAGGGGAAATCCCGGGTCGAGCGCTCGCAAATGGTTTATGGGATGTTAGGGGAAGAATTTAAAAACGGTCTTCATGCTTTATCCCAAGCCTTGCACACTCCGGAAGAATGGCAAAAATTGGGAAAGACTTTGAATTTCCAAACGCCGAATTGTGCCGGGGAATCAGATTCGGGTAAAAAATAGAAAAATCGGGATTTTAAAGGGATCAGAACAAACTAAAACTTATTTTGTTCCAAGATATGCTTAATTTTTTCCAATTCGCGCCGAACTTCAGTGAGTCCGTCGTTTTCCCGCTCGCAGCGAACTTCCAGAATATCCCACATATCAGCTGAATGCTTTAGATCATCCGAAATTTCCGTCCACGTGGGCCCGCACATTTCACGCAAAGTATTTGGGGGCGGTTTAGCCGCAGTTGGCGCTGCAGAGTTCACACTGGGAGGCGTTCCCTGTGGCTGCGCGGTCGTGCCCGTATCCTTGGGCATTTTCTTCCGTGAATGCTTCATACCTCTAAGCTAAATAAGAATATCGACATCTGCAAGAAATTCCTCTAGGATTTGAATCTCTTTTTCCAGGAGCGTTTATGTCTCAAGATATTATCTACACAATGAAGGGTGTTTCGAAAGTTTACCCTCCAAATCGTTTCGTATTAAAAGATATTTATTTATCCTATTTCTACGGGGCAAAAATTGGCGTGTTGGGACTGAATGGTTCCGGAAAATCCACCTTGTTAAAAATCATGGCAGGGGCTGATAAAGATTTTGTCGGGGAAGCATTCCCCGCACGTGAATTTAAAGTTGGATTCCTAGAACAAGAACCAAAACTAGATCCAAATTTAACGGTAAAAGAAAATATTTTCGAGGGCATGGGCGAACTTCCGAAAGTGATGAAGGAATACAACGCCATCAATGATAAATTTAGTGATCCTGATCTTGATCCCGACAAAATGGAAAAAATGATCGAGCGCCAAGGTGTCCTTCAAGAAAAAATTGAAGCCTTAGGTGGTTGGGAAGTGGATCAAAAGTTAGAAATCGCCATGGATGCCTTACGTTGTCCAGATGGTGATTTGCCGGTAACTAATTTATCGGGCGGAGAAAAAAGACGGGTAGCCCTATGCCGACTATTATTAAGTGAACCGGATATTTTATTGTTAGACGAGCCGACGAATCACTTGGACGCGGAAAGTGTGGGTTGGTTAGAGCAATTCCTGGGAAAATTCCCAGGAACAGTCATTGCGGTTACCCATGATCGATATTTCTTGGACAACGTAGCAGGTTGGATTTTAGAACTTGATCGCGGAGAAGGAATTCCTTGGAAAGGAAATTATTCTTCTTGGCTCGAGCAAAAAGATAAACGCCTTGCACACGAGCAGGCCAACCAAGGAAAACGCGCAAAAACTTTGGAGCGGGAATTAGAGTGGATACGTCAAGGGGCAAAAGCCCGCCAAGCAAAATCGCAGGCCCGTATTAATGCCTATGAAACTTTATTAAAAGAACCTTCTGCAGAAAAAATGCAGGAATTATCTATTTATATCCCACCAGGTCCTCGTTTAGGTGACATCGTTGTCGAAGCCAAGGGAGTTACAAAAGGTTACGGAAATAAAATCTTAATGGATAATGTGAACTTCACGATTCCAAAGGGTGCCATCGTCGGAGTCATCGGACCAAATGGTGTCGGTAAAACAACTTTATTCAGAATGATCACCGGTAAAGAAAAGCCTGACTCTGGAACTTTCAAAGTGGGTGAGACGGTGAAGGTTGCTTACGTCGACCAAACTCGGGAAACATTAGACGGTAACAAGACGGTATTTGAAGAACTATCTGGAGGAAAAGATTTAATTCCATTGGGTTCCCGCGAGGTCCCGGCTCGCCAATACGTATCTTGGTTTAATTTCTCTGGTTCTGACCAACAAAAGAAGGTTGGACAATTATCGGGTGGAGAAAGAAATCGCGTTAATTTAGCGAAGATTCTTAAAGAGGGTGCAAATCTATTATTACTAGATGAGCCAACCAATGACCTGGATGTAAACACGATGCGTGCCCTCGAAGAAGCGATCTTAGAATTCGGTGGATCAGCAGTAGTAATATCCCATGACCGTTGGTTTTTGGATCGAATCTGCACCCATATCCTAGCGTTTGAGGGTGATTCCCAAACCTATTTCTATCCAGGAAACTATTCCGAATACGAAGCAGACCGCAAAAAACGAGTAGGCGAAGATACAGCGCCGAAGCGAGTAAGATACAGAAGCATCCAGTAGTATTGTTATTTTAAAGAGGGCAAAACTGAAAGTTGTCGATAGGCTGTTCTTAATTTGATGAACAGTTGGGCATCGCCCTGTTGATCTGGGTGCAGGCGCAGGGCCAGTTTTCTGAAAGTCGTTTTCAATTCCCCTCGGGAAAAATTTTCTGAAAGCGCTAATCCTATATTTTGGAAAAATAAAAAAGCGGCCAAAGACTCTCCGTCTAATTGATGGGGAGGGGTAGGTTCAGCTTTTTTCATAGGGAAAATGCGTGCGTTTGCCTGATATCGAAATGCACCACCAGAAAATGGGCGCTGTTGAATTTGACCCATAAGATAGGCTAAATGAGAGGGCGCAGTTTCAGAAACACGTGTATTTAAAGGTGTTTCCACACTTGGGGTGGCTTTCATTTTCTCTCTCAAAATTCGATCAAATTCTGTTTTCACATAGTACTTTTCGGAGGGTAATCCACAATGGAGGAGTCCGGAATCAGAGCAAAAAAATGACGTTTTTCCTCTGAAAATGGTCGTGTTTAGCAGGGAAAATAGGTGTTTCTCGAGGGGAAAAAGACAGAAAATTGACGTTTTAAGGGTATTCTCCCTAGGCAAAAGGCGTCTTTTCCTTAACACGTGGTCCTGAAAAAGGCTTTACATTTAGTTTCGATGATGGCTACACTTGAGGGGAATTAAACATTTAAGGTATTAAACCTTAGAAACAAACGGAGGAATTACGAATGGCAAAAGCGAAAAAAGCGACAAAGAAAGCTGCAACTAAAAAAGCTGCAAAAACTACTACAAAGAAAGCCGCTACTAAAAAAGCAGCTCCTAAGAAAGCCGCTCCTAAAAAAGCTGCTGGTAAAAGAAAGCCAAATCCAGCTTTCATGAAAGCACTTACACCAAGTTCAGTTTTAGGCGCAGTCGTTGGAAACGCTCCTTTGGCACGTACTGAAGTTGTTAAAAAATTGTGGGCATACATCAAGAAGAACGATCTTCAAGACAAAAACAACCGCAGAAACATCAATGCTGACGATAAACTTCGCGCATTATTTGGCAAAGCCCAAGTAAACATGTTCGAAATGACAAAAATCGTTTCTAAGCATTTGAAATAGTATCGTCCTAACGGATTAACTAATTTAATGAGGAAGAGTCTAACGACTCTTCCTTTTTTTTTGAGATTTGCGTGTCGACAGCTTCTAGATTCACAGTCGGTAATGACGATTTTGCTCAACGA
>JAZKJI010000003.1:4548-6453 GCA_040384405.1 Bdellovibrionota bacterium | reverse complement strand
TGATGAAAGCGCGCATAGTAACTAAATCAACCGCACCTTTATGGTGTTCTTCAAGTCCGATTGGAATTTGAGTAAGAACCGCGTTTAATTTTAATTTATCAGCAAGGGCTTCAGTCACGCGGAAAGGATTCGCGCCCTGACGATCAAGTTTATTTACGAAAGCTAAACGAGGAACTCCGTAACGTTTCATCTGACGGTCAACCGTAATTGACTGAGATTGAACGCCTGCAACGCCGCAAAGAACTAGAATCGCACCGTCAAGAACGCGAAGTGAACGTTCCACTTCGATCGTGAAATCCACGTGCCCCGGTGTATCGATTAGATTAATTGTAAACTCTTTCCAGTGAACTTGCGTTGCCGCTGACTGGATCGTGATCCCTTTTTCCCGTTCAAGATCCATGGAATCCATAGTAGCACCAACGCCGTCTTTTCCTTTTACTTCGTGGATGGCGTGAATTTTACCACCGTAGAAAAGAATACGCTCGGATAGTGTGGTTTTTCCGGAATCGATGTGCGCCGAAATACCGATATTTCGGACGAGGTTGATATCCCACTTTTTAGACATGAAGTAGCCTTTCGTAAGCCGTTAGTGCTTTTAAAATGAACTTAATGAAGTAACATAAATTAACCCCGCATGTAAAGCGCCGATCATTGGGAAACCAGACCCCTCACGCAACTAGGTGATGCATTGTGTATATTGACTCTAAATTCGGTGGGCTCACAATGAAAAACGGAGGAAAATTGTCCCAGGCCATCGACTCATTTTTAAGCCAAAATTTTCCTTACTCGGAGTTCCGCCCTCTGCAAAAAGCAGTTATCGAGCGCTGCCATGCTGGTCAAAACACTTTGGCGATCATGCCGACAGGTGGTGGAAAGAGTTTGATTTACCAATTTCTTGCCCGGGAAGCGCGGGGCAGTTCATTAGTCGTAGTTTTATCACCCTTAATCGCTTTAATGCAGGATCAGTACGACCGGGCCCGAAAACTTGGAATAGAAGTCACATTTTTAGCGTCAACCGTTCCGGCAGAAGAACGGGAAAAACGGCTTTCGCGATTGGAGGCGGGTAGTTTTGAATTACTTTTTGTTACTCCCGAACGCTTTAAAAATGAGCGGTTCCGACAAGTCATCGTGAAAAGAAAAGTAAGTTTATTGGTTGTCGATGAGGCCCATTGCATTTCGTTGTGGAGTCACGATTTTAGACCCGAGTACGGGAAAATTCCTTCTATGCGGGTGCTTATAGGAAATCCTCCGGTTTTGGCTTTGACCGCAACTGCTACTAAGGAAGTGCAGGCGGATATTTTGGCGAAGCTTGGGCTTTTTTCGGAGGGGGTCGTTGGAACGCCTTCGCGGAGTAGTGGCGGTAGTACTATCATTCGACGACGTACTACGGTAACTGGAGACGGGTCGGCGACGGCGACTGCAACGGGGACGGGACTGAAAACGGGATCTGTAACTGCAGACGGGTCAGTTTCAGTTTCTGATCCTGTATCCAGTCCTGTTCCCGTTGCAGTCGCCGTCGCAGTTACAGACCCGTCTTCTGTTGCCGTCGCCGTCGCAGACACAGTTGCAGTCCCGTCCCCCGTTGTCCAAAAAGAAAAAGCCGAAGTCCTTATCGGTACGATCGAGAGAAAAGAATTAGTCTCCCAAGTAAAAGAAGTTTACGGTTTCGAAGAAAAAGTAAATGCGATAAAAGAAAATTTAGAAGAGGGAAAACCTACGCTAATTTATTTCCTACTCATCGATACTTTGGAAAAAGTAGCGCGAGAGATAAGAAAATTAAAAATTCCTTACCGCACCTATCACGGTGATCTGATGCCCTCGCAACGAAAACGAAATCAAAGGGACTTTATCGAAGGAAGAGATTGGTTAATGTTGGCGACTCCTGCCTTCGGATTAGGTGTCGAT
>JAZKJI010000003.1:1521-4538 GCA_040384405.1 Bdellovibrionota bacterium | reverse complement strand
CCGACATTCGCAAAGTTTTTCATTTTGAAATTCCCGGTAGTATCGAAGCTTACTTCCAAGAAATTGGACGAGCGGGAAGAGATGGGCAGGATTCGAAAGCCGTTTTGCTGTTTGATGAGGATGATGTTTCTATCACCATGGAATTTTTGAAATGGAGTTATCCTGAAGAAAGTTACATTAAAGCTCTTTACGCGGAACTAAAAAATAATCTAGCAAAATATAATTCAGAAGGAATGGATTCGCTGCGGGAAAAGATGAGTTTTAAGAACCGCCGTGATTACCGGATGGAAGCAGCCCTCGGTGTGTTAGAGCGCTGGGGAAGTTTGGCCAGAATTAATACTCCAGGAAGTGATCAAATTAAAATTGAGTTGATTTCTGATCCGACGGCAGAAGACTTTGCGAACGAACAGCAAAATTTTTTACAAAAACAACAAAACATAAAACTTTTAGAAATGCTTCGATGGGCGCAGAATGAAGATCAGTGCCGGATGCAAAGGATCTATGAATATTTTGGGTTCAGTACCGCAGTTTGCGGAAAATGCGATATCTGCCGTAGCGCCGAAGGAGCCTAGCGAAATTCCTTTCGAGTGGCCTTGGCAAACGGAAGTCGATGGACTGTGGGGCGTCGGCGGTAAACTCACGCCCGGAAATTTATTCGGTGCCTATTCCCATGGGATATTTCCGTGGCCGCACGATGGGTTACCAATGCTTTGGTTTTCACCGGATAAGCGTGGCCTCATTCCATTGCGCGGAAATAAAAATTTTAAATTAAAAGCCCCGGCCTCTTTTATGAAATTTTTGAAAAAAACTGATTACGAAATTTCGTGGAATCGTGCTTTTGAAGATGTAATTACAGGCTGCAAATTTCAAAAACGGCCCGGCCAAGCGGGAACCTGGATTACTGATGAAGTCGGCGCGGCTTACATTGATTTTCATAAGGCGGGTTACGCGCACTCAATCGAGTGTTGGCAGGAAGGACGCCTAATTGGCGGTCTCTATGGCGTTTTCGTGAAAGGAGTTTTTAGTGCGGAAAGTATGTTTCATCGCGAACCCGATGCTTCAAAACTTTGTTTGTGGAACATGATCAATACTTTTAAGGATCAGGATTTTGATTTCGTTGATATTCAAATGGTCACGGAAATTACCGCGCGGTTTGGAGGAATTTTGATGCCGCGACGGGATTATTTACTTCGATTGCAAAAGGCGCAGAAAGAGTTTCTGCACCGTTAGATGGCAAATATATAATCACTAAATCATGCGCCAAATTAAGAGCTACAACTTGAGATCATTAAAGTTTCCATGGCTATTAATTGAAGAATTGTAATTTAGAATCAAAGAGATCTCCGTAGTTTCTAGTCCAGAGTAACAACTTCGAATCAAAGAGATCTCCGTAGTCTCTAGTCTAGAGTAACAATTTCGAATCATAGAAATTTCTGTAGCTTCTAGGCTAGAGCTACAACTTCGAATCATAGAAGTCTCTGTTGCATTCAAATTTCCTCTGTTTATAAACCCATCGATTGTGTTGTGCGCATAATACTCGCAAATTCGATAACTCGTGTGGACCACCTTTTGAAAATTCATGAATGTGATCAATTTGCAGAAAGTGTTTCGATCCGCAGGTTTTTCCGGTGAGCGCGCTTGTGTGCTCGCAGCCGGTGTCTTTGTTTTTAGACCAGGTTGCACGTTTTACTTCAGCCCGAATGTAGCGCGACCTGCTGCCATTCGGCGGAAGAGCAGATTTCACTACCGGCGCCGGTAGTGCGGCCTTCTTCAACACGGAATGGCTCGACTTACTTTTAGAGTTACATTGTTTCCACGGAACGGGACTATGTTTACTTGGAACGAGACTATGTTTCTTCAGCGCTAACTCCGCTAGTTTATCGATTAACTCTTCGAACGAAATATTCGGGTTGGTGTGCGAGTACATTCCCTTCAGGCGAACAAGTTTTGCCTCCAGTTCACAAGAAATTGTTAAATGCATTCTCGCCCGGTCGGAAGATAAAGGTTGAACGATTTCCTTTTCTGCAAATGAAGGATTTCTTTGCGCGAGCTCTAGTTTCACTTCCCGCGAAGATTTATTTTGGCACAGAGAAATTAGATCCAGCTTTTCTGCCTTGGTATAAGATTTCTGCTCTTTCGTTTCCATTCGAAGAAAACTCTGGATATCTGATGTTGTGGACAGTGACAAATTGCCATTGCCAAGATCAGCTTCGATCTCTGGCAACTCGGTTAAAAGTTTCATCGAATCAATTCGCCGTTGGGCTGCGCTGGCAGAATATTTAAACTGTTTAGTCGCCATTTCAAACAGCGAACTAAACCCATAATCTAAATACAACCGGCGACGATAAATTTCCTGAAAATGACGGAGGACCTCTAGGCTCCAGTGCCTTTCTTGCGATATGGAATTATTGGTGGAATTCAATAGTTCTTCCCGATTTAAAGACATAAGATTTGTTGTCAAAATAGCCTCCGACTTTGAAGTTATGGTTTTATAGCATGGGTTTTAAATCCGGATTTTCGGGGCAAATAGGTTAGGTAATTGATTTCCGAGACTTTGATTTTGTGTAGGTTCAAAGCTTGTACCAAACTCCGTGGCAGAAGATTAATCAAGATTTGGGTGGGGCCGCGAGAGAAGTTTTATCTTTAAACTTGCATTAGTTTAGAGTAACCAAATAGCGGTCAATTAAAATTGTGAAAATATATTATCTCGCTGACCCATGTCACGTTTATCTAAAGTAACAAATATATGTGTGCTTTTTCACCAAAAATAATCACAAGGCTGCTGACTTAGAACAAGTAGGAGATAATGCCGCTTGCCGAGAACAAGTAAAATTACAAATTCGCCGGTCGAGACTTAATTCTCTTATAAAAATTTAAAAACAATCCTGAGAGCGTTGGATTCACACGCATTTTGCCGGCATACACTTCCTCGTACAAAATTCCATTTTCAAACAAGACCTCTTGGTCATAAGGGCTGTCAGAAATATAGTAAAGCTTCGGCCCTATTATATTTTCTG
>JAZKJI010000003.1:0-1511 GCA_040384405.1 Bdellovibrionota bacterium | reverse complement strand
CGGTCAGATGTCGGTGGTCGGCAATGTGCTGCGCGCCGGCAAGAACACGCCCGAGATCGCACAGCAAATAATCAAAAGATAAGCCGCGTAACTTTGAAATTGTGGAGTCATTCCCGGTCCGAACCCGTACCAAAGAAATGTGCCTCCCGGTAGCGCGGTTTGCAGGATTTCATGATCAAAAAAAAGTCCGTCAATTTTAATCGCGAGTACCAACCCAACGATGGCACCCATAATTACCGCCAGTTCGATAATCAGTGCGTTCACGACGATAAAAGATATGTCAGATGACTTCATAACTCGATTTGAACTTCGAAGTCTGTAGGCAGCCCAACAGCAGAAAACAAAGGCACAAAGACTGGGAACACCGATAAGTAAGATTGAAGCCATCATTATTCATTTCTATATTTTTCTAAAAGCATTGTCTAAGGAATAAAATTTGACGAAAAGAATCGTAATTTTTAAGCAATAAAGTTTGCCCAAAGCAGTCGTAAATAAGAGGCAATAGAGTTTAGATATTTGCTTTGGATAAAAACTAAAGAGAAGAAAGCATTTCGAAAGCAGTTTGGACGTATGGTGCAAAGAACTTCATTAGCCCGACATAATCAAGAGTAACAAATGCAGTTACCAGCCAACACCATACACCTAATAGTGAAGCCATGAAAATTAAAGTTGGAAATTCAAACATCGGAATTTGAAAATCTGAAGGCGTCAGTAACCCTGGATCAAAATTTCCGTTTTTAACTTTTTTCGTCAGGCCTTGTGCCAGTGCCACGCGCTGAGGGAGGTCTAATTTATAAAAATGTAAGCCCACTAATTTTTTTGAAGATTTGGAAAAAATATCTTCGTGCATATCGCGTTTTCTAGTGAGTGGATCAATGCGGGTGACCAAGCCATAACAGGCCATCTGTTTTCCGCCCGGTACAGTAAACTGAATTTTGATTACCTCACCTAATTGAGGACACAAATCATCATGCGCAGTAAATGCTAATCCCGTTAAGGAAACATTTCTGATTTCAGTTCCTTCTTCCCACGGTGTGCGGTGAGGACCTGATAAGCGCACGAGACTTTCATCGTCTGAATTCAGAACGTAGCGCGGGGATCTGGAATGATATTTTGCCAGATTTTGGGACATGTAAACTTATCGGTGGAAATTGGCCGTTGGATGAGCTTAAAAGTGGCTCCAGCCCTCATGTTCCTTCAAAATTTTCGAAGTGCCGTCAGAATTTATCAACGCTATTTCTGATGACGAATCAAACGCACCCAAGCGATAGACCTTCAGTCCTAAGGCCTGAACTTTTGATAAAAATTCAGACTTTTGAGCTGGACTGACGACGAGTAACAATTCGTATTCTTCGCCACCCCAGATGGCGCGATGAAGCGCTTTGTCTGGACCTTCAATTAAACTTTCCGTATGAATCGGTATATCGGCGGCTTCGATTGTTATTCCTAAACCCTTTTTCTCGCATAAAATCGAAAGTTCATTGGCCAAACCATCCGAAATATCAATCATC
>JAZKJI010000002.1:0-8852 GCA_040384405.1 Bdellovibrionota bacterium | reverse complement strand
CTGGGATTTACTTTCAAAATATTTTAGTATTCTTCTTTAATCTGCGAAAATCTTTCGAAATGGGAACCGTCTTTGACGGTACTGCCCTCACCTTGGGTAACAATTGTATCTAATGCTTGAATTGCTGACTTTTTATCTACAACCGCAATCATCCCCTTAATGGTTGCTTCCGTGGGACTCACTTGCAAAGTTGGTGACCCACAGAAAAAATCTTTTTCATTTTGGCCGCAAAGACTTTCAATGGCAGTTCTGATTGCGCCATACAGTTCTCCAACCGATGGGTAGTCCGCATTATGAGGCATTAACCTTTCTTCAGCCGGAGCTTCCCGCGTATAATTTTTTGCATGCCGAATGAAACTCTCGCCATCGGGAACTTCAGTATCAACCGGCCGTTCTAAGAAAATAAAATGTTGAAGAGTGTCCAAATTAAACTGGGCTAACTCGACGACGATATCTGACGGATGGAAACCAGGGTCCAGTGGAAGATTGGGGCGGTGAAAGTGCGCGGTTCCGCCAATAGAAGAAATCAAGTTAGAAACCAGGGTTAGGTGAGTCATCTCTTCTAACGCAATTCCCAAAATAACTCTGCGCCATTTCTCTATGGCCCTTAATTCTTGGTCTGAAATTCCTTCGGCTTTTGATTTTTTAAGGCTGAAGATCGCGTAAAGGTAGGTACAAAGTAGATTATGCTCTAGCTCGGCGGCTTCTGCCAGCCAACTGAGTAACTGCTCTTTAGATTCAATGATTATTCCGGTTGATTCGCTCATTTTTATTCTACTTTTTACTTTTTAAAAATCCCTCGCCTGCCGGGAAAGTTTTATTTTGTTCCCGACGGACCTGATGTCAAACAATGTTCTGATTAACACTTTACACCGCAAGAAGATGGTTAATAATAAAGATGGGAATATGAATCTTGTTGAAGCTTCGCTACTTATTTTACTGTTGGCCGCATTTTCTGCACCCCTGGCCGAGCGATTTCATCTTCCCGGTGAGGTCTTTCTTTTACTTGGCAGTTGCGTCCTAAGTTTGATTCCCGGTATTCCAATTTTTGAAATTAATCCGAACATTGTTTTCATTGTCTTTCTTCCGCCGATTTTATTTTATGCAGCTTACTTAACTTCGTGGCGGGACTTTAAACGAAATAGGCGGCCCATTGCGTTTTTGGCAATTGGCTTAGTGATTATCACAACTGGTTCAGTTGCTTGGATTGCTAAACTCATATTTCCAAATTTCACCTGGGCTCAAGGTTTTCTTTTAGGAGCCATAGTTTCTCCACCGGATGCAGCTGCGGCGACATCTATCGTCAGAAAATTAAGAGCCCCGCGAAGATTGATTACTCTTTTAGAAGGCGAAAGCTTGGTGAACGATGCGACTGCCCTGCTCGCCTATCGTTTTGCTTTAAGCGCAATCCTGATTGGATCCTTTTCTTTTGGCAGTGCTATCGGGCAATTTTTTATTATGACAATCGGTGGGATCCTTGTCGGGTTTGTTATTTCTTTTACGGCGTTTCAATTTTTACGACGTCTAGCGGATGGGCATGCGCAAACTACAATGTCATTGGTGACTGCATTTGCTTGTTATATAGCGGCGGAACACTTGGGCGTCTCGAGTGTGATCTCGACCGTTGTCGGTGGATTTTATTTTGGCCGTCGTTTCCCTGAACTGACTTCCAGCCGGGCAAGAATAGAAACCAATGCGGCGTGGAAGCACATCATTTTTATAATTAACGGATTTGTTTTTTCTATAATGGGTTTTCAACTTCCAATCGTTTTAAAAACATTAGGAGACGTGCCGCTTTGGACACTAATTATAGATTCAGTTGGAATTGCGGTGGTGGTAATTGCAGTTCGATTAGCATGGGTGTTCACTGCGACTTATATTCCTAGATTGCTTTCACCTGTTATCAGAAGAAATGATCCTAATCCTTCTTGGCAAGTCGTCGCTGCCTTGGGCTGGACTGGCATGCGCGGAATTGTTTCTTTAGCGGCAGTACTAGCAATACCAACAGAACTACCGAATGGTTTACCTTTTCCAGACCGGGGAATATTAATTTTTGTTACCTACGTCGTGATTTTAATTACGCTTATCGTTCCCTCTTTAACACTTCCATGGTGGCTAAATTTCTTTAAAATTAAAGGTGGCCACGAAAAAGTGGAAGAAGAAGCTATCGCCAGAGTTCGCGCGCTGGAAGGCGTGTTAAACAGAATTAAAAGCTGGGAAGAAAATCAAAAGTTTCCTCCTCATATGGTCAGCGAGTTTAAACAGCAAATGGAACGCAAACTAAGTGTTATCCGTCCGCACGTAAGTGAAGTCCCGTTTTCAGAAATTAACGAAGAATATTCGATCTTAAGAAAGTTAACTAAAGAATCGCTCGAAAGCGAACGGGCCGTCCTACATCAGTTACGTCGCGAAGGAAAAATCCACGACGAAGTATTTCACTTACTGTCTGAAGAATTAGACCTTGAAGAAATTCGCTGTAAGACTTTAAGAATTTAAAATGGCGACCTGGACATCTCATTGGGGTTAGATGCCAGGTGCCTCAATTACAAATTATTTTTCTTTTCTAATTCCTGTAAATGGTTTTTTATCTGCTTTTTGATCCATAAATTCACCTTCTGGTGAACGCTTCGTCCATCGATCGGTTTTGGGATTTAAGACCTGCGATCGATCTCTGACAGCACCTTTTCGATGTCCATCTCCTGTTGGGGCATTTGTTGCCATAGCGAACCTCCTTTATTGGCTGCGGTTATCACCTAGTTTTTCGATGCATGTTTTGGGCCTATAGATAAAAATAGGCCAATCAATTGTTAATATTAGTTGGAATGTAAACTGGTATTTGTTTGGAATAAAAAAATCTGTAACGTATTTGCCTCGTGCGGGGCAGGTTTACTCAAAATAAAATAGTTTTGAATCGGAAATATGATAGTAACCGATGCCTTGGTAAATCTGATTGGACGTTGGATTTACCGCGTCGGTATATAAAATAACGAACTTTTTTCCGGACTTCAGATAGTAATCTGTAGTGCCGGCCGTGACCGCCGAGGCAAAGCCATTTTTACGATTCTCTGGCGGCGTATAAACATAACTTACGGTTATACCATTTTTTGTAGGTCGGTTGCCAAAAGCCATCGCGACGGCGGAATCATTTACTTTCCAAACAAAAACCCGACCGTCTGAAATAAACTTTTCAACTCGTACTTTCGCTTCAGCTTTGGATGGTAATTCGTGGGGAATAGTTTCTTTAATAAAACTAATAAACCAACTTGTTAAAATTGAAATATGCGATTCATCAGCTTGAATAATCGTCCCCGCGACCGGGCGAGGTGGAATCAAAGTATCTAACTGATATAATTTTTGGGTCATACCAAGCCGCATGTCCGAACTTGTAACTAACTTCCATTTTTCAGCAAAAAATTGCGAAGTTGCCGAGGGTCCCGCTACCCCACTTAACTTTATTTTCAGTTCTGCTAAATAATTTACGTAATCCACAAGGGCTAACTGGGGACTTGAAGTTAATAGCAAATAATTGGGCCCTACTCCGAACCTGGCGGTTGCCGAAACAACGTTATCGTCTTTAACCCAGCACAAGTAGGTAGCGGCTGGGGGTGGACTGTGTTTAATACTTCCCTCTGCAAAACCAATTAATAAACTATTTTCAGCTTCGGCCTGATATAAAAAATCTCCGGCAAACTTAAGAAACTCCGCAGAATTGTTAAGGATATTAAGCCCATTTTTTAGCATTCAAAAACTTTATTGGATTGCTGATTGAAAGCAATTTAATTCCGGTACTCATTGACCCCGTTTCGCGCGAGATCTAAATTCTATAAAGCCCGGGGGATAATACGAAACTATCTGAACTGCCTGTTTTTTTTCTAGATCTTCAGACGACCGGGCCCCGATCCGCCGGCGCACAAATTTTAGAGATGGCCTGGGGCGGAAAAGAAGAATCGACGACAACCAGCACAATTATAGAACTTCGAGAAGGTAACTATCTTCCCCGCCATATTCAGGAACTCACCGGAATCAGAGATTCCGACATGGCGGCGGCAGTACCCTTGGAAAGTGTTTTTGCTAACTTCCACGATTTTTTAAAAACATCCGAATCACCTTTATGTTACGGAATTATCCACTTCGCACAGTTTGAAAAACCATTTATCGAAGATGCGTACAATATCCTAAAAGAAGCTGTACCGTTTTCCGTTCTGTGTACCCACGAAATTGCAAAGCGTCTGTTCCCCAATTTACCTACTCGAGGGATTAAGGGTTTGGCTGGCTATTACGGATATCCAGTCGAGGAACTTAAAAGATCAAAATGCCATGTCGATGCAACCCGGGTGATTTGGAATGGGCTACTAAACGATTTAAAAGAAAAAGATATTTACACCTTAGAAGACTTGCAAAAGTGGCTAGCTGAAACGCCAAAAAAAGCGCGAACAAAATATGAATATCCACTTCCAAAAGAAAAGCGGCTTACTTTAACTAAGAAGCCGGGAATTTACCGGATGATCAGTAAAACTGGTGAAGTACTTTACGTCGGCAAAGCAACATCGCTTCGTGACCGGGTAAATAGTTACTTCCGTGGACAAAAAAACCGGGACCCGAAAAAATTGGAAATGCTGACGCAAGTTTGGGATTTAATTGTCACACCATGCGAAAGCCCCTTGGAAGCAGCACTGATGGAAACTGACGAAATCAAAAGATTAAACCCCAGATACAATATCAGTCTTAAAACCGGAAATCGCGGAATGGTATTCTACACTCAGACTTTAGACGAAATGTCGATAATCCAAGATACTGAACATCCCATTGGACCATTTTCAAATCCATGGGTGCTAGATTCAGTTTCTAAACTGAGCCGGTCATTAACGTCAATACCTGCAGAGATGAATCGATATATGTTTTTTGACCCGATTGATCCGCAATTAATCGAAGAGGGATTAAATGTCTTTTGTTCAAGGTACGATGTTGATAAGTCTAAGTTTTCAAATATGCGATCAATCATTGCCCTGGGGTTATGGTGGTACCGGGATACCTTAAAGAAAACAAATCTTGCGTCAGAAATTCTCGAAACCGAATCTGCAAATGAAGATGAAGTGATACTAGAAGACGATTCTATTCCAGAGTCAGAATTTTCAAGTGAAGAAGAAATTTTAGAATTAACGGCTGAAGATTTAGCAGATAAGTTCGAACGTCATTTCATTCGTGCAGGCCGTGCGTACTGGCGGGCCCGGGAAATGACCAAGCTACTTAACTCTGATATCGACTTCCAAATGATCCCCTCGGACAAACACGGATCACTAATTATAAGAAAAGGTAAGCTATCCCCGACGATGAATTTAGAGTCTGATAATAAAATGCCTTGGGAAGGTCTTAGTATCGAAGACTACGACCGAATGACCGTTCTCAATTCAGAGCTTGCAAAAATTAGATCTCAGAATGGTCAGGTACACGTAAAGGAAATTCACAGTGGCCATAAAAAGTTATGATGTAATTGTAATCGGAGCAGGTCCGTCTGGGCTTGCATGTGCACGCGAACTTTTGGATAAAAAATTAAAAGTTTTAATTTTGGAGGCGCGCGACCGAATTGGCGGAAGGGTGCACACCATTCGTGATTCGGGAATTCATTTGCCTTTAGAATTAGGGGCCGAGTTCATTCACGGCGCGCCTAAGTCTACTTTGGACCGAATGGAATCCTTGGGACTTCCCTTCATTGATGTTATCGATAATCATCTTTTCTTAAATAAGCGTAAGCTTGAATCGCAAGACACTTTTTGGGATAAAATGGAAAAGGTCACCGCGAAACTAAATCCAAATCGCAAAAAAGATCGCAGTGTAAAAGAATTTACTGAATCATTAGGCAAATCAATTGATTCGAAAACCAAAAAGCTATTCACCGCATTTGTCGAAGGCTTTCATTCTGCCAATATCGAAATTATGGGCGAGAAAGCCCTTGCCGAAGCCGAACAAACTAAAGATGAAGGTCTTAATAAAGCGCAGATGTTTCGAGTTCCGTCAGGCTATGATCAATTCCTAAATGGGTTTTTATCTTCTAGTGTGGGCCACCGGGAAAGCTTGCGACTCAATACAATTGCAAAAAAAATCCAGTGGAAAAAAAACGAAGTTAAGGTAACGGCCGAGTCTACTTCAGAAAGCCGATCATTCGTATTCAAATCCAAAAAACTTGTGGTGACAGTTCCAATCGGAGTGTTAAACGCTCCACCTTCTACAAAGGGCGCCATCGCGTGGGATCCAATACCAAAAGGACTTCCGGCAATCCTTAGCTCAGTGCACATGGGGCATGTGCAACGAATTGTATTTCGATTTCGATCGAGATTCTGGGAAAAGTTATCGGATGAACCAATTAGTTTTTTACATGGGGGCCCTGAATTACATTTTCCAACTTGGTGGACTCAAGCACCAATCAGAACGCCGGTTCTAATGGCTTGGCAAGGCGGACCCAAAGCAATGGAACTAAGTACCGCTGGCGAATCTGCAATAGTAAAAATGGCTTTGGAATCACTATCAGTATTAACCACTATGCCAAAATCGTTTATCGCAGATCAGTTAGTTTCCTGGCACACACATAATTGGTCCTTAGACCCTTTTTCATTAGGGGCATATAGTTACGTAGGTGTAGATGGAGTTCCAAAGTCCCACCAATTGTCCCGCCCGTTTATGGACACCATTTATTTTGCAGGCGAAGCAACTTCCACCAGCGGAAGCCGCGGGACTGTCAATGGGGCGGTTGATTCGGGAATTAGAGTCGCTCACAAAATCCTTCGTACGACCAGATAGATAATCTTTACCTACTGCCACCGGGCATTAGGGTTTCGCATTTGACTCGTTCCTGTATTTGTTTATGTTTGCCCTATGGCAAATACAATTTCAGCTCACACCGGAAGACCTATGATTGATCATGATACTCATTCAAAAACTATGGGCTATATTCTTTGGATCTTTGGATTCATGGGTGCCCACCGCTTTTATTTCGGAAAACCAGTCACAGGAACAATTTGGTTTTTAACTTTAGGCTTATTTGGAATCGGTTGGTTAATCGATTTGATCCTTATTCCGTCAATGGATCGTAACGCCGACGTCAAATATAAATCTGGCCGCGTGGATTATAACGTCACTTGGATTTTCCTGACGTTCTTAGGCTTTCTTGGGGTTCACCGCTTTTACATGGGAAAATTCGTTACTGGCGTATTATATCTTTTAACTGGTGGTTTCTTTTTTATTGGATGCCTTTACGATTTTTGGACGCTGAACGAGCAAGTATCTAACGTCAATCAGGATAATCCATGAATATGAATCTTCAACTAGTCTACCCAATGTTCGCAATGGTTGTTCTGACAGCCGTTGTGTTGATTATGATGTTTGTGACAAGAGTCCGCGCGATCAGAGGCGGACAAATGAAAGTTGGATACTTTAAAACTTATTTTGACGGACAACCGACAGATGACGTTCTTAAAACCCAAAGACACTTTTCAAATTTATTTGAGTTACCCGTTTTATACTATGCAGGAATTATCGTTGCGATGATTATCCCATTGGGCGGCGGTGCTATTCAATTTGCTGCTTGGTTATTTGTGGCAGCCCGTGTAGCCCATGCATTTATTCATCTGGGTTCAAATAAATTATATCCACGTATGTTGTCTTATGCGACCGGATGGCTATCCGTTATTGCAATTTGGATTTTAATTTTAATCGCACTTTAAGCCCCGACCCAAAGACCCATTGGGACAATTTTGACCCAAACTTAATCCGAGACTTTCACCAACCCACAGCTGTTTCAATACAGCCTAAACCCAATCGTGCACTCTATTTGCAGTCCTCTTAGGTGAAGAAATTAATTTTTCACCGGAGGATCAAATGGCAGAAAAACAGTTACAAAATAAAAATATCGCAATCCTAGCAACTGACGGTTTTGAAGAATCAGAACTATTCGAACCAAAAAAAGCTCTTGAAGAAGCCGGAGCAACGGTAAAAATAATTTCGATAAATTCCGGCGAAATTAAAGGCTGGAGCAAAAAAAATTGGGGAAAACCAATTAAGGTCGATCAATTAGTCAGTGAAGCAAGCGCCGACAAATTCGATGCATTAATGTTACCGGGCGGAGTAATCAATCCCGATCTATTACGGGCAAACGAAGATGCCGTAAATTTCGTCAGAGATTTCGTCGAATCAGGAAAACCAATCGCAGCGATCTGTCACGGACCACAAACGCTTATTAATGCTGAAGGCGTAAAAGGAAAAACATTAACAAGCTGGCCAAGCTTAAGAGCAGATTTATTAAATGCCGGAGCACAATGGATTGATGAAGAAGTTGTCGTCGATCAGGGTTTGGTTACTAGCCGGAAGCCAGATGATCTTCCTGCCTTCAACCGCAAGATGATTGAAGAGTTTGCTGAAGGACCACACTCACCAATACACAAACAATCAGAAGAACAACGACGAGCACGAATGCAGTAAATAATGATCGAGCTTCGCTCGCCCTTTTTGTCTTGGAAAACTGCAACTGGACAGAAAACTGTATCTGCGACGGCGACTGCAACCGGGACTGGTCTGAAATCTGAAACTGCACCTGAAAACTCAAACCGTAAAACTCAGTGCCGGTGTCTGTCGCCCGTGAACCGTGGTCGGTGCCGGTGCCAGTGCCAGTGGAGTTTTCGACATTAGCATTAGCATTGTCATTAGCATTAGTTTCAGTCTAGTTTTCGGTTTGCAATTGGCGGTTAAGTTTTCGGCTTCTGATACTGATACGGATGATGTTTCGGTCTAGATATCGGTTTTGGTTTTTCGGAAGCAAACGAAGTGATGCGAACCCTCCCCTCCTGGGGCGACCAATCGAC
>JAZKJI010000001.1:0-2131 GCA_040384405.1 Bdellovibrionota bacterium | reverse complement strand
AGCTTTTCGTTTTACGATAAGTGCCCACAATGCCCAACCATTTTTCTTTCAATTAGAAGGCGATATAGTTCACGTCTGGATTTACTATAAACGACTGCTTCCCATAGCGGATCCCCATCACAAAGATTTATTAATGGGCCTAGGTTGTTTGGTCGAAAGCATTCAAATAATGTGCTCTGAAATCGGACTTCGCCCCGTACCAGTGGGAGAGCCCAATGTTAATAAACTGACCGAGCCATGGCATTTAATTTTGACACTTCAATTAGAAAAACAAGTTCCGGTGAAAACTGAAATGGCAGGTCTTCTGGAAAAACGATTTAGTTACCGGGGATTATTTGAAGAAGTGTCACTATCACCAATGGATACGGAAAAAATCGGGCGCGATGCCATCTTGAATTTTATTAATTCTCCGGAAGATTTAAAAGAAATTTCCCGTACGTTTGATAAGGTGAATTTACGATTCATGGTTAAACGCGGATATATGAAAGAGCTCTACTCTTGGATGAGATTTAGCCGTAAACATCCTAAGTGGAACACTGACGGGTTAAATGCCGAAGCTATGAGTCTTAAGAGTTACGAGGCTTTCTTTGGTAGATTGATGATGCAGCCAAAATGGTTTCATACTTTATACCGTCTGGGAATTGCCGGAATCGTCGTATCAGAAGCCGATAAAATAAAAACATCCTCGGGCCTGGCCGTTATACATGCCAAGACAAATAACTATTACGAGCAGGGCCGGATATTTTTGCGTGCCTGGTTATTACTTACCAAAAGAAATTTGTACGGGGCTCCTTTATCTTTACTAACGGACAGTGAAGACGGAATCAAAGCCATAAATAATTTAGTTGATCCGGAAGGGCACAGTTATTTGGTCAATGTACTTAGAGTAGGGCCTTTACCTGTTGGTTACCGCAGATATCAACCTGCAAGATTAAGTGATTTTAGGAAAAAAGCGCTATGAGCTTTAACTATGAAGAATTCAGCCAAAGAAATATTGGTTTTTTTACTCCCGAACAACAAGAAGTATTAAAAAAATCAAAAATTTTCATTCCCGGTGTGGGCGGAATGGGCGGAACTGCACTTGAATGCCTGGTCAGAACCGGTATTCAGAATTTCATTATCGCTGATATTGATACCTTCGAAATTTCTAATTTAAATCGCCAAATATTTTGTGACCTATCAGTCATCGGGAAGTCAAAAGCAGATTCGGCTAAAGAGCAAATCTTAAGAATTAATCCAGATGCAAACATTGAAGTTTTAGATGGACGTTGGATTTCACAGATGCCTGAAATTCTAGGCAGGGTGGATGTTGTGATCAATGGTTGTGATGACCATCAGTCCACAATTACTTTGATGAGAAGCGCCAAAACTGCGGGGAAAACTGTTATCGATGCTTTCGCATCGACTTTGCCAAATGTTTATACCGTAACCGCCACAGATCCACGTCCCGAGGAATTTCTTGGATTTCCTACGACGAATAATTCGTTGGACAACTGGTCGCCGGATTGGCAACAGCAATGTGTGCAACGGGAAACCGAGTACGTGTTAACCCATTCCTCGACAATCAATCACGTCGTAATGAAGTACGCATTGGAAATGGTCACCGGAAAAAGAAAACGTATATCAATGGCGCCGATGGTTTGGATGACAGGTATTCTTATGGCCTATGAAGCTACTAAGATCTTACTTCATCAAGACGGAAAAGCTTCCTGCCATGGTGTATTTTTAAATCCTTACAAATATCGTTTTGAAAAAGCTCAGCCGCGAAATCCTTTTCGGTTGATTAAACGTTTACTAATCAAATCTTGGTTGAAACGGCAGGGAACATGATTAAAAAAATGATGAAGTGGTTCCCTCTTTCAAAACCGTTTTTAAATTTTTCACTCAACTCCCCAAAAGGGTACCGCACTTGGATTGTTGAACGGCCTGGCGAGTGGATGAATGATGAAGAACTTCAGCACTTAGAATCCAGTTTGCAAAGTGTAGTGGATAAGCTGGGAATTGGCGGATTAAATTACGGAATGCTTCAGGGCGGACGCGAAAAAATGAAGCAAGGAATTATAACCCTGATTTATAACCGCGAAACAAATGCGCCGGTGGCCTTCAATGCCTTAACAATAATGAATTGCCA